>NZ_VDMB01000006.1 GCF_006175995.1 Desulfobotulus mexicanus | reverse complement strand
CTTCCAGAAGTGCTGAAGACCGTTTCTGTCTATCTTGATTGTACTCCAGGAATGGGTTTCTACCAGATCTGCAAAATAGTCCTGTAGATTCTCAGGGCTGAGATTGTCCGGGCAACAGTCAAAGTGACTGCTGACTCTGCGTACCGCTCTGGCATAGGCTTCAATGGTTTTTTGGGCTTTGCCCTGAAGTTTCAGGGTTTTCAGATGATTCTCGTAAAGCCTGTTGAATTGCTCCTGTTCCTGCTGGTTCATGGTACACTCCTTCTCCAATGGGTTGTTGGGCTGCAGCTGTGGGCTGCAATTGAAGGAGTGTACCTTATTTAACTCTTTTCTGCCGCGAAGCGGCTGCGTTCAACAAATCAGTTTGACTTTTTTATGTAAAAATATCTACAAAAACATATTCTGATTCATAACCAATTGATCAGAAAAATTTAATCCTGGATGCCACGATTTATGTCAAAATTACAGTAAGGAGAGTATTGATGAAAAGACTGGCAGTATTAATTATTGCAATGGTATTTTTGACATTTGGCTGTATGGAAAGCAGGAAAGATTCTGAAACAGAGTTGCCGAAGGGTGAGGCAGCAATACAGATGGAAGATGTAAAAGCTGCCGTGAATGTGGCAGAAAAAAACAGGGGAGAGGTGTTAAGCAGGAAAGCTGGTGTGCCTCATAACGCTGTTATTGCTCACCGGGGAGCTTCATACTATGCCCCCGAATCTACGGAACAGGCTTATATTATTGCCCGGCAGATGGGGGCTGAATATCTGGAGGTTGATCTGCAGAGGACCAAAGATGGTGTTCTGATCGCATCCCATTGCAATGACCTTTCTGAAAAATCGAATATTTCTGAGGTTTTCCCCGACAGGGCAAAAAACCGGATGAGTGACTTTACCCTTGAAGAGGTTAAGAGTCTTGACGCAGGCTCATGGTTCAATGAGCAGTTTCCTGACAGAGCCAGAAGTTCCTTTGTGAACGCAAGAATTTCCACCCTGGAGGAAGTTATCAATATTGCCGAAGGAAAGCTTGCCAATGGCCAGCCGGATCCCAATGACAATGGTAACAGACCTGGTCTTTATATTGAAACAAAGGTATCCACATTTTTCCCGGGGATTGAAAAAGATCTTTATGAGCTTCTTAAAAAAAGAGGCTGGCTGGCAACTTCTGTGAAGGACGCCCCCGAAGGATTTGATTCTGATAAAAAAGTTGGGATTCAGTTTACAAAGGCCAGAACCATCCTTCAGACCTTTGAACCCGGAAGTCTGCCCTTGCTCAACAAGTATATGCCGGAAACTCCTAAGTGTTTTTTGCTCTGGTTGTATACCAGGCAGGAAGCCATGGACTGGGGAAGTGAAAAGGTGGATCAGTTTTCTCCTGATGCAGATCTTTCCAAAACCTATGGTCCACTGAGAAAAGACGAGCCCCTGACTCAGGCGGAAGGGGAAAGCTATGCACAGTTTACTGCAAAATGGGAAATTCTTTCTGAAGATAATTACAGGATGTGGCTGCAGTGGGCAAAGGATAATGGCGCTTTGGCCGTAGGTCCCGGAACCCAGCTGGCAGGGTACAATGATCCTGAAAAGGGAGATCAGAGCTATATGGATTTAATCAGTCCAAGGCTCAATCATATTGCCCACGATATGGGTTTGCTGGTACATGCTTATACCATTGATGAAGAGGTTGATATGGTAAGGGCTATGGAGAATGGTGTGGATGGTATGTTCAGTAACAGACCTGACGTGCTGATTCGGTTTTATGGAAAAACTCTTCATGCGGAACTGGATGAGATTTTAAGCTCCTATGGCTGGTAATCAGGTTTTTATTGCTGAGTTGAAGAAATATGACCATTTTCAGGATTGATACTCCTGTAAATTGAACCCTCCCCCCGGTCCAGAGGGCAGCAGGGGGGCAAAGGGTAATCTATTACGGGATACAGCTTTAGTCAGGTCCGGAAACGGATATGTTGAATAAAAAACATATCTGTTTCCGGGTTTTTTTTACAGATAAACCATGAGTATCTTCACTTAATAAACAATTGAAAAAATCATCCTTTCTTCCTCTGTCTTCTTTTGATAAATCTGCTTTCGCAGACAGTCATGGGGGCTTTGCTTCGCCAGAACCTGCCCATCTTCCAACCTGAGCCATGGATTGCAGTAATGACAACAATAAAAAAAAATATTGCCGAATATCAAGCCCTGTCGGAATTTGAGAGAAGCATAATGGAAATTCTGGCCGTTGCTTCCTGTGGCATCAATCAGGGTCAGCTTGTGGCCTGTTTTGCTGCCTTTGGGATTAAAGATAAGGATGGAAAGTCCTTTGAGCCTAAAATTAAAAGTCAGAATTTTATCAGGTTTCGTTCAGAGTTGACCAAGCTCATGGCCCGTGATTTTCTTGTGGGAAAAAATCCCAGCTTCCTTTGCCCGACAAAGCCTTATGCCCGCAGTATTACCCTGCATCTTATGCGTGAAAAGAGATTTTCTTCCATGGCTGAAGTGATTGTAGAGACTCTTGAGCTTAGGGAAGAAGATTTCAAGGCCAGTAAAAAGTTGAAGATGAAAGATCTTAAGGCTGCCATGCGCATTGCCTTACTGACCGAAGGCGGGGAAGCCGCCGAAGCTTTGTATTTCCGGTGGATTGGTGATGCGGAAGGAAAAGAAGCGCTGGAGGCTATCTGGCTTGAGTTCTGCTGTCATCCCTTTGTGCCGGAGTTGTTTAGCTTTCTTCCCCGTAAATTCCAATGCGAGTATATTAAAAAGCCAGTTTTTTTACATAATATTTCCTGGCAGAAGAACAGCTCTCTGTTGGATTATGCAGAAAGGCTTGTGGAAGAGTGAGAATCAGGCTTCAGACCGTGCCCACCGCATTGGTCAGCAGCGGCCCGTGACCATATACCGTCTGGTGACGAAGAACACGGTGGAGGAAAAGATTGTGAAAATGCATGCCCTCAAGCGGGATCTGGCGGACAGCTTCTGGAAGGTGCGGACATGAGCGCAAAAATGTCGGCGGATGCCCTCCTGGGGCTGATCCGGGAAGCGGTGTAGGTTGTTTTTTGTAGATGCGCCATCCTGGCGCATTATTTAAAGCGACTGGAAGCCGCTTCTACATTGTTTGCGGGCTTGTATTGAGTAATTTGTTGCTTGGATTCATACGTTCTTTTTGCCACAGGAATCTGGTCAGGAAAATTGTTGTGGCAGTTCTGTGCGCCTGTCAGCGGGCACCTGTAAAGGGTGCCCCTACACAAAACAGGGCCGTAAAACTATTCACAGGGGCAGTCCTTCAAGCCAGCCCTCACTAAAATATCCTCTCGCACCATGGGTCTGCTCAACAAGCTGACCTGTGAACTGTCGCTGAGTCAGGGTAGTAATCAGAATATTTTTTGAGGATCAGACCCAATGAAAACCGACCTTCCATCCAATATCGATAGCAAGGAAGTAAGCCATTTACCCCTCGGCTTCACGGATCTTTCCGATCTCAAGGAAGCGCTGGCTGTCCTTGAGAGCCTTTCACCCCTTGAAAGGAGGGTGGCGGAAATCCATGCCATAAACTTCAAGCGCATGGCAATGGCGACAATCATCAAGGCCCTTGCCGTCCTTGAATCTGGAGAAAAAAAGCCTTCGCAGGCCGGTATGATTGAAAAAGCCCTGAAAACCCTGCAGAGAAAAAAGCTTCTTATCTCTCCCTATAGAGGTTACACCGTCCTGACCAAACCCTGGCTGCGTATTCTTGCTAGAGTCCTCCTTGCGGAGGGCAGATTTTCTTCCCTTGTGGAAAGCCTCAGGCCCAGCCTTGACATGGCCAAGGAAATGACTTCCTATTGGGATACAACTAGAATAACAGCGGAAGTACGTATTGTTCTCTATGAAAAAGGAGGAGAGGCAGCGGTAGATTTTTTGAATCAGCTCAGAAAAAAATCCTATGGTTATGGGGTCAGCCAGAAGGATGTTTTCATAGAAATCTGCAGCGATCCCTTTGACCCCCTCCTTTTTTCCATGCTCCCTGCATCTTTTCATACGGAGTATCTGTCACCTTTTTTTACCCGTGCCATATTCAATATGGAGAACAGTGTGGTTAACGGGCCCTATGTGGAAAGGCTGGTGCTGGAGGGCTCGGATCGCTGTGATGAGGATCTGGAAGCTTTTGCGCTTAGCTACTGGCTGCTTCGGGATGACAGAAAGAAGCTGGATTTCTGGGAGAAGAAGCGGGGCCCGGAGCGCATGGAAAATCTGCTTTGTCTTCAGGGCTGGCGGGCCTTCAGCGAAGGCAAAGACGAAGATGCCATTCTTTGCTACGAAAAAGCCCTTCTTTTGTTCAAAAAACGGAAGCGTAAACGAAAGACCATTTTCTTCCCCCATCCCATGGGCATCCTTTACTTTCTTGCCCTTATCCGGGAAAAAAGCGGAAAATCCATGGATACGGCCCAAAATTTTATTGTGGTAGCCATAACAAGCAACCGGGAATCGTTTTCCCTCTATGAAACGATTTATCAGTACATTTTTTTCATGCAAGGAAGGGTGCGGGCTTTAGACCAGATTTTCAATGGGACCATTGGCCGTATCCCCCATAAGCTCACAGCTTTTTTTTCTGCCTTTATCCAGTCATGGGCAGATCAGGAAAGGCTTGCAAAGGATTTAAAGGAGTTGATCAGCCTTAAGGAACATGCTGGCCGGGAGGGTTTTGTCTGGTGTGAAAGGGAACTGGATGCACTGATTTCCATGCTGGAAGACGGAGAGGAAAGGGAAGATGCCTGCCTCATCACCATGATCCGGAACAACAGTGCCTGGGAAAACGCCCTGGAGGCCCTTTTACTGATTCACAGGAAAAAAGGAGCTTTGGACGGAGACGGAGAGGATGGAGCCGGGCCCCAATCTCGTATGGTCTGGTTCATCCGTATCGGCGAAGCGGGAACCTGCGAGATTTCGCCCAAGGAACAGAAAAGAAAAAAGGATGGCTGGACTGCGGGAAGGGCCGTGGCCCTGAAGCGCCTTGTCGATGAACGAGAATCCTTTACCTTTCTTACGGAACAGGACAGGCGCATATGCAGACACATTGAAAGCGATTATTCAAGATCCCATTGGTACGGTAACAGCAAGATGAGTTATTTTTTTGAATCCTCTGTTCTCTCCGAACTTGCGGGTCACCCCCTTCTTTTTAATGCGGAGGACGGCACCCCCATCGAACTGATACGGGGAAAGCCTGAACTTATTGTTTCAAAAATCAAAAGTGGAAAAAAGAAGGGCAGCCTCTCCCTTTCCCTTTCGCCCCCTCCCCATCCCCTCCATGATGCCTTCAGTTACGTACTGGTCCAGGAAAGTCCCAGCCGTTTCCGGGTGGTGCATCTGGATCAGGAGTATGAGGATATGGCCGAAATTCTGGGGAAAAAAATGGGACTGCCCCAGTCTGCGGAACTGAAGGTGCAGGAGGTGATGGAGACCCTTGCCCCCCATATTCCCATAAAATCCGATATAGATTTTGGCGGGGATGCTTCTGGTTTTAATGAGGTTACGGCGGAATCCCGTCTCCACGCCCTGCTTTCTCCTTTGGGAGAGGGCCTGAAACTTGTTCTTGCGGCCCAGCCCTTTGGGGAAAATGGCCCGGCCTATCCGCCGGGAAAGGGGGGGCGGAATGTGGTGGCTTCGGTCAAGGGGTCTCAGATGAAGACCACACGGGATCTTTCCGAAGAAAAAAAGCGCAGGCAGGAGCTGATTCTTGCCTGTCCCAGCCTTCAGGCCGAAGAAAGCCACCCTTCGGAGTGGACTTTTCCGGACACGGAAAGTGCCCTGGAGCTCCTTTTTGAGCTGGAAGCGCAGAAGGAAGAAATTCGCATTGCATGGCCCGAAGGCCAGAAGTTTCGTATGGCAGGCATCCTTTCCCCCATGCAGTTCAAGGCCAGCATCCGTGAGAAGGAAGACTGGTTTGCCATCAGCGGATCGGCCCTTGTGGACGAAAACCTCACCCTGGATCTCATGGCCCTTCTGGACAGCAAAAGGCGGATTGGCCGTTTCATTTCCCTTGAAGACGGAGCCTTTGTGGCCCTGACCCGGGAGTTTGAAAAACGATTGCGACAACTGGAACGCTACACCACGAAAAAGGGCCGTGCCACGGGCTTTCATCCCATGGCTTCACTGGCCTTGGAAGGGGTTTTTGAGGATCTGGGTCAGCTTAAAACGGACAAGGCCTGGGAGGAGCATCTGTCCCGCATCCGGAAGGTCAGTGACACGCCACCTGAGCTGCCCTCCACCCTGGCTGCGGATCTGCGGGATTACCAGAAAGAGGGCTTCAACTGGATGGTTCGCCTCTCCGAATGGGGGGTTGGTGCCTGTCTTGCCGATGACATGGGCCTTGGAAAAACCCTTCAGGCTCTGGCCATTCTCATCCGTCACGCAGCAAAGGGCCCTTCCCTTGTCATTGCTCCCACATCGGTGTGCGGTAACTGGCTTGCGGAGGCAAGGCGTTTTGCGCCCACCCTCAACTTTAAGACCATGACGGCGGATACGGGAAAAAAAGAACTGGAAGCCCTTGGACCCTTTGATGTTCTCGTGTGCAGCTATGGGAGGATGCAGCAGGCAAAAAATGCGGAAATGCTGGCAGACCTTTCCTGGCAGGTGGCCATTCTGGATGAGGCCCAGGCCATCAAAAACATGGACACCCAGCGATCTAAGGCCGCCATGACTCTTCAGGCCGCTTTCAGGCTGATCCTCACGGGAACGCCCATTGAAAACCACCTGAGGGAGTTGTGGAACCTTTTTCAGTTCATTGTTCCGGGTCTTCTCGGCTCTTTGGAAAGCTTCAACCGTCGCTTTGCCTATCCCATTGAAAAGTATCAGGATGATCAGGCGAAAAAGGATCTCAAGCGGCTGGTCCAGCCCTTTATTCTCCGCCGCACCAAGGCACAGGTGCTGGAGGAACTTCCCCCACGGACGGAAGTGGAACTTGAGATTGATTTGACCCCGGAGGAAACGGCCTTTTATGAAGCCCTGCGACGTCAGGCCCTGGAGCGCATTGAAGAAGATACGGAAAGCGGCTTCGGCCAGAAGCACATCAAAATCCTTGCGGAAATCACAAGGCTGCGTCAGGCCTGCTGCCACAGCTCCCTTGTTGACAAGGATCTGCATATTCCCAGCAGCAAGCTTGCCGCATTTTCGGAAATTCTCGATGACCTTCTGGAGAACCGACACAAGGCGCTGGTTTTCAGTCAGTTTCTGGGTCATCTTGCCCTTGTTCGGGAGCATCTGGATAAAAAGGGCATTTCCTATCAGTACCTTGACGGCAGCACCCCTGCGGAGCAGCGTCAGAAATCCATTGCCGCTTTTCAGGCAGGGGAGGGGGATGTCTTTCTCATCAGCCTCAAGGCCGGAGGTGTGGGGTTGAACCTTACGGCGGCGGACTATGTGATTCATATGGACCCATGGTGGAACCCGGCTGTGGAGAATCAGGCTTCAGACCGTGCCCACCGCATTGGTCAGCAGCGGCCCGTGACCATATACCGTCTGGTGACGAAGAACACGGTGGAGGAAAAGATAGTGAAAATGCATGCCCTCAAGCGGGATCTGGCGGACAGCCTTCTGGAAGGTGCGGACATGAGCGCAAAAATGTCGGCGGATGCTCTTCTGGGGCTGATTCGGGAAGCGGTGTAGGTTGTTTTTTTGTAGATGCGCCATCCTGGCGCATTATTCAAAGCGGCTGGAAGCCGCTTCTACGTTTTGCCATATGAATCTGGTCAGAAAAATTGTCGAGGCAGTTCTGTGCGCCTGTCAGCGGGCACCCGTAAAGGGTGCCCCTACACAAAACAGGGCCGTAAAAATTCAAAGCCTGTGGAATACAGTACCCTGCCTTGGCAAAAAAAGCCGCTCGTATAAGCGGGTAGCATATTCATCCGTCATTCCGGAAATATAATCACAGATAATTCTGAATCTTTCAGCGTCAGAATCAGCCTTTTCCCATTGTTCTTGATAGGATTTTTTTAGAAAACGGGTGGGATCTGAGCTTATGGCTCTGAATAATTGAATGACAATTTGCTGACCTCTAAAAACCAGAGTCTGGACTTCGGGAATATTGATCATGTTTTTAAAAACAAATTTCTTTAAGGATTCCAATACCTCTTTTGCATTTTGATTCAGAGCTGCGTTGAATTTGAGTATTGGATTTTCGAACTTATTTATTTCAATAATTTCTGTATTTGTTATCAGGGCATGAACAAGGCTGCCAACAGCCCGTTTCCTTTCAGATGAATTTCCAAATAATTTTTCCTGAATGCCGAAAAGATTATTTTCCTTTGCCCACTCCGAAAGAAAGAATCTGTTAATTTCCTGCCACATGTCTTTTGTGATGAGATTCAAAGTAATCCCGTCCTCAAGGTCGTGTATGCCATAGGCTATATCATCGGCTATTTCCATGATGGACGTATCCAGAGCCTTTTCCGTGGTTCTGCCATGCTCACGTGCTTTTGGTGGAATATAGTTTAAGAATGATTTTTTGTCTGATTCGGAAAAAATATTAAAAATCCAATCTGTTACATCGGATTCTTGATCGTGGTAGCATTTGGGCGGTTTCCAGTCAGACGCAAGAATAAAAGAAGTGTCTGAGACAGCAGGCGTTTCAGTTTTTAAGAGAGCTGAATATGTCTGAGGATATTTTAAAACGCCAAGCAGGGTACGTCTTGATAAATTTAACCCATATCCATGGGTATGGGTTTCAATTTTAGAAAGAATCCTGAGGGTTTGTCCGTTCGCCTCAAAGCCTCCGAAGTTTCCCATGCAATAATTCAGGGCTATTTCTCCGCCGTGTCCGAATGGCGGGTGGCCTAAATCATGGGCCAGTCCAATGCAAAAAATCTGATCGCTATCCGGGAGGATATCCTTATATTCAGGATGGGTTGAAGAAAGGGTGCGGACAATTCCCTTCCCAATTTGTGCAACTTCCATGGAGTGCGTCAGCCGTGTTCTGTGAAAGTCACCTTCACCAACGCCCAATACCTGTGTCTTGGCCTGCAATCTGCGGAAGGCGGCAGAGTGAATAATTCTTGCCAAATCGAGTTCGGAAGGATTTCTGAAATCGCCTTTTCTTTGAAAAACAAGGGGATCACGTCTGCCTGACAAGTTTTTATTATGATTCATAATTTGTCTTTTATTTGATGAAAGGGGAACCCGTTTTTTCTCATTCACTTTTCGGCTGATGCATATCTCCGGACTTTCTTATGTCATGCGATCTGTTGCAGTGTATTGGCAAGATCACGGCCAGCGGTGGGGGGCGGAAGGGGCTTGCCTTCCTGGTGGTACAGTTCGATGGCTTCGTCTACAATCTGGCAAAGCTCGGCAAAGACCTCCTTTTCGTCCGTTCCGTGGCAACCACCATAGAGCAGGCCCGGTGCGCTGCCCACAAAACACTGATCCTCTTCGGACCATTCCACAATCTTGGCGTAAAGGGTACTTTCCTTCATTTTTCAGCCTCCTGTACCGCCATTTCTACGGCTCGTATCTGGTACTTCATGGCATCGTCTCCGGGTTTGCCAGAAATTGTCACAGACTTCGATACGTTCGGGTGGACGAAATTCCGGTGGCTTCCCTTGCCGCCACGATCTTCGAAGCCCGCCTGCTTGAGCGATTGAATCAGCTCCCTGATTTTTGGCGGCACGGCACCTCCCAGGTCGGTTCATTCAAGTGGATCAACTTATATCATCAATTATTTATAGGCACCCATTTCTGTCAAGGCAAGCATTTATTTCTTTTAATTCCCACGGTATGTTATTTGACTTATTAAGTTCAATGATTAATTGTACCCGAAAACAGAAGGCTCACCCCGCCCCTGTCCCAGCGGGAGACAAAAGGAGTCTTCATTTCAGAAATTGCCCTGAAGCCCTGTTTTTTATGAGGAGGAACCTGCATCTCTTGGAAGCTGAGTCAGAACAGATAAAAATAATTTATAAGGACGAGGAACTGGTGGCGGTGCATAAGCCTTCGGGGATGCCCGTACACAGGGGCGGCCGGGAGTCTGCATCCTGCACGGCCCTGCTCCAGACCCTCCGGGACATGCTGGGTCGCCATGTTTATCCCGTCCACCGTCTGGACCGACCCACATCAGGCATTCTGGTTATGGCCCTTACACCGGAGGCTGCATCCAATCTCGGGGGACAGTTTCGTCGCCATGAGGTGGACAAGGCCTATCTGGCTCTGGTGCGGGGACAGATTCCCCTCCGGGGTGTTCTGTCACGCTTTTTGCGTCCTGAGGATGAAAAAAACGGCCTTCTTCGTTTTTCCATCACCCGCTATCACAGGGCAGATTGTGTGGAGATCCCCGTTCCCATGGGCAGGGTGCCCAGCCGCTGTTACAGTCTTGTGGAGCTGCATCCGGAAACGGGTCGGTCGCGGCAGATCCGCAGACATTTAAAGTCCTTTTCCCATCCCATAATAGGGGATACCACCTACGGCGATGGCCGCCATAATCGCTTTTTCAGGGAAGCCTTCGACTGCCAGAGGCTCATGCTGGCTGCCACCCTGATTTCTTTTCTTCATCCCCATTCGGGGCATCGCCTTCATCTCTCCGTGCCTCCTTCCGCAGATTTTTGCCGGGTGCTGGTGCAGTTGGGGATGGAGGCAGACTGGGCGCAGGATTAGAAAACAGCAAGTAATTTTGATGTCTTATATTTCAGGAGGGAAAGAGAAGATGTCTGAAAAAAAATCCTTTCACATGGTTTTGTTTTTCTTTAGCCTTTTTGTGGGGATTGCCACCGCATCCTGTACCCAGACCGGCGGAGATTTCTGGATCAGTCAGAAGGATCTTAAAGCTTATGTCGAAAAAAAAGGAGACACTCTGCTTCTGATGGATGTGAGGGAGGTCCATGAGTTTCAGAAGACCCATATTCCTGGCTCTGTCAATGTTCCCCTGAGCTACCTTGGCAGCCATGGGGACCGGGTGGCGGAGCTTCTCAGGGCAAAGGATGATGTAAAGGAAGTGCTGCTTATCTGCAACACCCACAACCGCAGCCGTAAAGCCAGAGAAATTCTGATGCAAAAGGGTGTGACCCAGCAGATACGGGTTCTGGAAATGGGTGTGTCCGGTTATACAAAGGCTGTTTTTTCCCCTTGACGCTTTTTTGCTTTTCGGATTAGAAATGCCTGAGTTTTCACATCCTTTTTACCTCCCAGAGCAGTCCTATAAGGAATTCCATGCGCATCATACTCATTGCTCCTCCCTATCCCCTGCAGCAGGCCCCGTCTCCACCCTTGGGGCTTTGCTATGTTGCCGCAGCCTGTCTTGCTCAGAAGGCCGAGGTCAAAATCCTTGATTTCATTGTGGCTCCATGGAGTCCTGAAATTCTTCAGAAAGCCTTTGATGAATTTCCGCCGGATGTCATCGGCATCACTGGCGTCACCATGACGGCTCCCGAAGCTCTGGAGATCATCCGGGCAGCCAGAAAAATCCGGCCGGAAGCCCTCTGCTTCATGGGAGGACCCCATGCCACCTTTGATGCTGACAATCTTCTGAAGGACACCCCGGAGCTGGATCTTGTGGTTCTCGGAGAAGGGGAGGCCACTCTGGCGGAGCTTGTACCCCGGCTCAGAAATCCTGAGACCTGGCAGGACATCGCTGGTATTGCTTACAAGGAAAACGGCAGTGTGGTTTTCACCCCCAAACGCCCCCTCATTGAGGATCTGGATGCCCTGCCCCTTCCTGCCCGGCATCTTCTGCCCATTTCCCGGTATCAGGCCCTGGGTTTTCCCGTGAGCATCATCACCAGCCGGGGCTGCCCCAATGGCTGCATCTTCTGCCTTGGCCGCAGGATGGTGGGGGCGAAGGTGCGGCACCGCAGTGCATCCCTTGTGGTGGATGAGATTGAAGGGCTGCTTGCCATGGGGTTTTCCTACATCAATATTGCAGACGATCTTTTCACCGCAGATGCCCTTCGGGTGGAAGCCTTCTGCGAGGAAATCCGGAAACGGGATCTTGTTTTCTGCTGGAGTGTGTTTTCACGGGTTAATACCATCAACGCCCGTCTTCTGCGGCTGATGAAGGAAGCAGGCTGTGTGGCCGTGAGCTTTGGCATTGAATCCGGATGCCCGGACATGCTCAAACGGGTCAAAAAGGGCATCACCCTGGATCAGGCCCGTGACGCCGTGGCCGCCTGCCGGGAAACCGGGATGCGGGCCCATGCATCATTTATGGTGGGGCTTCCCGGAGAAACGGAAGAAAGTTTGAGGCTTACTCAGGCCTTTCAGGATGAGCTGGGCATTGAATCCGGATACCACTTCCTCTGCCCCTTTCCCGGCACCACGGTACGGGAAAAAATTGAAGACTATGACATGGAAATCCTCACCAGCGACTGGCGTCTTTATGATGCGGACAGCCCTGTGGTGCGCACGTCAGGCGTTTCTCCGGAGCGCATGACTGCCTTTGTGGAGGATGCCTATGCGCCCCTGCATGCGGAATGGAAGGCTATTCAGGACAGGGTTGCTGCGGGCGAAGGTACGGAAGAAGAAAAGCTTCGGGTGCTGGGCAATCGCCGCATGGAGCTGATCTTTGCCATTCTGTCTAAAGATCTTCTGGAAGAAGCAGGTGTTTTTCCGGAAACAGAAGATCCCCTTGCCTTTCTGGGCAGAGCCATCAGCCGCATGACCGGCGAAGAAGAAGGGTTTTGTGTTCAGATACTGGAAGATCTTATCCGTAAAAACCTTATTGTCCCGGCCAAAAATCGCTGGGTCTGGGCAGAAACACCTTCAGGACAGGGTGTGCAGGAAGATCCTGTTTTGAAGCGAAGTGCGTGAACTGCCGGTTCAGAGGAGCGGAAATGATTGGCAGTTCTTTTTTCTGGCAGAATGACAATGCAGGGGCATGTGGAAAGGTTTGAATATGCCAGCCTTACTTTATCCGCTGGAAGGAGATAATCTGTGAACTGGCGGCATGTCTGGATACTTTTTGTGCGTGAGGCCCGCCCTGCTCTGAGGGACAAAACCATTGTTGTGAATGCCATACTGCTGCCCCTTTTACTCTATCCTTTTATCTTATGGGTTGTGCTCACGGGCATGGCATTTGTTCAGGGGCAGACCGAAGGCCTTGTGTCCCGTATAGTTATTGAAGGTTTGCCTGCGGAGCATTCTGAGCTGAATAAGATGCTTGAAAAGGAAAAAAGTATCAGTCTTCAGCCTCTGGATACAGATTTGGAGATGCTGCAAGGGCGCATCCGGCAAGGAGATCTGGATCTTCTGATGGTATTTGAGCCGGAAACGGCTGCCAAAGCAGCAGTACAGGGTAATTTTACCCTTACCCTGTTTTACAACGCCTCCCTGGAGCGGAGCAATGAAGCCCGGAAGCGTCTTGCAGCACTTGTGGAGAACTACCGGGAGAACTGGCTGGAGAAGGAGGCGCTGGGGCTTGGGATTGATCCCGTAAGCTGGCGTGTGTTTGAAATCAAGGGGCAGAATGAAGCTTCCATTGAAAAGGTGGGGGCTTTTTTTCTGGGTCTTCTTTTGCCCATATTTTTTGTCATTATGGTGGCCCTTGGGAGTTATTATCCCGCAGTTGATGCCACAGCGGGAGAACGGGAGCGGGGAACCTGGGAGACCACCATGAGCCTTGCCACCAGCAGGAGTGCCATAGTCATTGCAAAATACCTTTATGTGGTGGCTTTCGGTTTTATGGCAGGCATGATCAACCTTATCGCCATGACCGTGTTCATGGGCAGGGTCTTTTTGTCCATGCTCGGCCTTGAGGATCTTGATGTAAAGATAGCCGTGCCCTGGTCCACTGTTCCCCTTTTGCTTCTGGGGGGGCTTCTTCTGGCTGGTTTTGTGGCGGCGGGGATGATGCTCTTTGCTGTTTTTGCCCGAAACTTCAAGGAAGGGCAGGCCATGGTTACCCCCTTTCTTTTGCTGCTTTCTGTGCCCATGATGTTTTTTAACCTGCCGGGTCTTGAGTTTTCAAATGGCATGGCCCTTGTTCCTGTGGTGAACGTGGCCATGATGGTTCAGGATGCCATTAACGGAAATTTTTCTCTCCTTCCGGTTTTTCTGACATGCCTCAGTTCCGGGAGCCTTATTGCCATCTGCATTGGTTTGGCCTCGCTGATTCTACGGGTTGAGGATGTGGTTCATGGCTCTTACAGGGGCAGCCTTTGGGGATTTTTGAGGCAGCGTTTTTTCAAAAAAGTATGAAGGGCCGTGCAGGGTCTAAGAAGGAGGTGGCGGTGGGTGCTGGGGTGACAGTGGAGGTACAGAATCTCTGCAGGGTTTTTAATGATGAGGGCAGGGGCGAAATCCGGGCCGTTGACGGAGTTTCCTTCACTTGTGAGAGGGGTGAGATTTTTGGTCTTCTCGGGGCTAATGGTGCAGGTAAAACCAGCACCCTGCGTATATTGTCCACCATTTTACAGCCCACATCCGGAACGGCCCGTGTTATGGGCTATGATGTGCATTCTGAACCTGCAAAGGTGCGGGCTTCCCTTGGTTTCTATACGGCATCCACAGCCCTTTATCCCCGCCTGACGGCCCGTGAAACCCTGGTGTTTTTTGCCCGTATCAATGGGGTGCCGGAACGGGATGTGAAGGGACGGGTGGAGGAGCTTATCGAATCCTTTGGTATTGGAGGGTACGCCGAAGCACGTGTGGAAAAGCTTTCCCAGGGGATGAAACAGAAGGTTTCCATTGCACGAACCCTGGCCCATGATCCGCCGGTGCTGATACTGGATGAGCCAAGTGTTGGCCTGGATGTTCTCAATGCCATAGAAATGCAGAAGGTGATAGGACAGCTCCGGGATGCCGGAAAAACCGTTGTTTTTTCCACCCACATCATGAGCGAGGCGGAAAAGCTGTGTGACCGCATCGCCATCATTCATAAGGGGCGTATTCTGGCCTGTGATACCCTGGAGGGCCTGCGGCAGTCTACGGGACATCGTTATCTTGAGGATATTTTTGTGTCTCTGGTGGAGCAGGCCTATGGCAGGATTTGATTCGGGGTTTAGGCGTCTGAATATGGGTATTGTGCTAACGCTTTTTCTGGCAGAGCTGCGTATGCTGCTGCGGGACCGGAGGACGCTGTTTTTTTCCATTGTTCTGCCTGTTCTTGTGGCACCTCTCGTGCTTTTGGCCGCAAATGGCATGGAAAAATGGCGGACCAGCCTGGGGGCGGCGCAGGAGTATGTTTTTGCCGTGGAGGGTCCCCTCGCGGAACTGGCCCTTGGAGAGGTGGATGCAGTTCTTAAGCGGCTTTCCGGTGAAAACTCCAGAAGGTCGGATATTTTCCGTCTGCGTTTCATGGAAACTCCCGACCCGGCCGCTGCGCTGGAGGAGGGAATTATTCATTTTTATCTGGATACCTTCAGCGAGACCCATGAGGATGGCGATGTTCCCGTGATTCGTGTGGTTTTCAGGGCTGACAGGAGTGTTTCCTTTAAAGGCGCAATGCGGCTTATGGATGAGCTGAAAAAGCAGCGTCGCATCCGGCAGCATGATTTAGTCAGAAAAGCCGGGCTTTCTTTATCCCCTGAACAGCTTTTTATGGTCAGCGAAGAGGATGTGGCCCGACCTTCCCAGGCTGCAGGACGGAGCCTTGGTCGTATTCTTCCCTGTTTTTTCCTTCTTTTTGTCATCATGGGAGGAGCTGTCGTAGCCACAGATATCATGGCCGGAGAGAAGGAGCGGGGGAGTCTTGAAACCCTGCTTACCACAGCGGCCGGGCGGGGAGAGATTGTCGCTTCCAAATTCCTCTTGATTCTTGCTGTCTCCCTTACTGTACTTCTGGTGCAGGCAGGCAATTTTCTTATTTATATAGGATTTGAGCTGATTCCCCTGCCAGCGGGTTTTCATCTGGATGTGAGCCCTGCCATGGCCGGGCTTTTGTTTTTGCTTTTTCTGCCAGCTGCTGCCATCAGTTCGGCGGCAATGCTTCTGATTTCCGGTTACGCCCGTTCCTACAAGGAGGCGCAGCTGTATTTTTTCCCTCTTTTGCCTTTCCTGATGCTTCCCACACTAGCACCTTTTTTAAGCGGTCTTGAGTTGCGGTCTGTCATGGTGCTGCTTCCCGTTGCCAATATTGCCATAGGGGTCAGGGAAGTTCTCATCGGCAGGTTTGACTGGCCTTTGCTGATCATAGGCTGGCTTGTCACCTGCGGAGCTGCGGTGCGGTTGCTGTTATGGACCGCAGATCTGCTGAAGGCGGAACGACTGATGATGGTCTCCTCCGAGGCTTCCTCAGGTCTTCGTTCCAACCCCCTTGTTTTTCCACGCCATGTTCTGCCTGCCTTTGCCATTATGTGGGCAATGCTGCTTTATTTTGCCCTGAATTTTTCTGAAGAGTTGGGCCTGGTCATGCAGATTTTTATCAATATGGGTGTGATTTTCATGGGAGGTTCGGTCCTTCTTCTCTGGCGTTACCGCCTGCCTCCTGTGGCAACCCTGTCTTTACGGCGTGTACGGCCTGTGGTCTGGCCTGCGGTTTTTCTGGGGGTACCTGCTGCCATGCTGGCCGGGCATGGCTTGTTCTGGCTGACAAGCCTTGTGCTGCCTATGTCCCCCGATGCACTGGAGGCCTTTAACAGGGCTATGCTGCCAGATAACTTATCCCTCTGGGCTCTTTTGCTTCTGATAGGACTTTTCCCTGCGGTATGCGAAGAACTGGCGTTTCGGGGACTGCTTCTTCACGGACTGCGCAGCAGATATCGCTTCTGGGGAGTTGTGTTCCTGAACGGACTGATTTTTGGACTTTTCCACGTGGATCTTTTTCGCATTGTCCCCACGGCTTTCCTTGGGATGATTTTTGCCATGATAACCTTGCTTACCGGCTCCATTTTTCCCGCCATGCTATGGCATGGCCTGAACAACATGCTTGCTGTACTGCTTCACCATGCTGGGGTGGATCTTACGGTCTTCGGGCCATGGCATTTCATGGCCGGATTCCTGGTGCTTGTCGGGGTACTCTGGTTTATTTTTGTTTATGGCGGCGATGGCAAGGAGCCTAAGATTTTTTGAGTGGAAAAGGTTTTACCATGAGGCAGGGGGCAGCCCATGGTGCAGATCAGGCCTATGCTGTTTCCCTGTCCAGCTCGGTAGTTCCGTTTATCCACATGGCTGATGCAGTGCATTTATCTGTGACTTTCACTTCACAGTAATATGCCTGTTTTCGATAGTTTGTCAGAACGAAAATGGCGGAAAAAGCTCTGGTTTGTGAAAATCTGGAACATCACCTCCCACGGGAAATGCACAGAGAAACCGGCGCTTGCCCTTTTCTCCGTGGATGGCAAAGGCATTGGCACGGGCGCAGTTTTTCGGAAGATGTTCAAGAGAAATTCTTCCTTCCCCCTGCCATGTGTTACCGGAAATCCGGGCTGAATATTTCATTGGAATGTGCATTTTCTCCACACAGCGAACACCAGACAATTTTAGAACCAGATAATGCCCATGTGGCCCCATCTCGATTTCAAGGTAATCTCCATTTATTCCCACAAGAAAAAGCTCCACCACCTCATACTGCCAGAGCTTATCTGTGCTTCCTGGTTGCAGGGCAGGAGGCGGGTCTCCGTGGAAAGGAGCTTCCAAGGAAATGCAGAGCTGGTCTTTTTCTTTAAAAGATCTGACCCGGATAATTTCCTGGGGAGAAAGAGGCTCTCCCTGCCATGTTTTTGCAATGGTCCATTCTGGCATGGTATCCTCTGTATGATATGTTTTTAGTTTCTCTTCGCAGTAAAGATCAGTATTTTTTATCCTGGATGATTTCTTTTCGTAAAGGGAATTTCCGGAGAGTTCTGGCCTCCACCATCCCCGCTGCCCTTAGTACAGCTTCCAGGCTGACATCAGGGATTTTGTTATCTTTATCGAGATAGCCGCTAAGGTACTGGGCTGATGGGTTTTTTATCCCCATCCGTTCACAGACCAGCCATGCGACTGATTCAGCTTCAAACTCACTGACTTCCTTTGATTTAAGGTTTCTGTCCGGCCACCAGTTATCGCTGGGGCTTCCCAGATGACCGCAGTAGAGATGGCCGAGTTCGTGGGCCAGTGTGGCAAACTTTTCTTCTCTGGTGTGGTTTCTGTTGATTATGATCTGATAAAGTACCTGTACGCTTTTGTCCTCTGCGTCTTTCCTTATGTCATGATTTGCCCTTTGTATGTATCCCGCACTGGAAGCCCCGTAATCTGCCTCATGATATGTGATGCCGTCTGTGATGAGATTGGATATGAGGTGTTTCCAGGCTTTTTCCTGAAAATGGCCTTCTGTTTTAAAAGGTTGGACAAGTTCTGTGGGGTTTCAATCCACGCCCCCGCATGGGGGGCGACAAGAGGCCACCATGGGCCGCATCGATGACGCTACGTTTCAATCCACGCCCCCGCATGGGGGGCGACGCTGTTGGTTGGCTTAAGGGGTTTGTATATTGAGGTTTCAATCCACGCCCCCGCATGGGGGGCGACTGATTTTTGGGTAAAATACCAAGTCAAAACGGTAGTTTCAATCCACGCCCCCGCATGGGGGGCGACAAGAGGCCACCATGGGCCGCATCGATGACGCTACGTTTCAATCCACGCCCCTGCATGGGGGGCGACATAAAAGAGGTTGTCAATGAACATTATGAACGGTTTCAATCCACGCCCCCGCATGGGGGGCGACTCTGCATGATGATCCCCATTGTGACGGACATCGTTTCAATCCACGCCCCCGCATGGGGGGCGACCGGAATTTCATTAAAAGTAATTCTTCCAACTCAGTTTCAATCCACGCCCCCGCATGGGGGGCGACCAGCACGATTCTGGAAATACTTTTCCCAAAGTTCTGTTTCAATCTACGCCCCCGCATGGGGGGCGACAGCCTCCATGGGGTCTTTGTCTGCGGCAAGGTATGTTTCAATCCACGCCCCCGCATGGGGGGCGACAGCCTCCATGGGGTCTTTGTCTGCGGCAAGGTATGTTTCAATCCACGCCCCCGCATGGGGGGCGACCAGCACGATTCTGGAAATACTTTTCCCAAAGTTCTGTTTCAATCTACGCCCCCGCATGGGGGGCGACAGCCTCCATGGGGTCTTTGTCTGCGGCAAGGTATGTTTCAATCCACGCCCCCGCATGGGGGGCGACAGCCTCCATGGGGTCTTTGTCTGCGGCAAGGTATGTTTCAATCCACGCCCCCGCATGGGGGGCGACACCCATGAGCTTGTTAAAAGCATTTGAGATACTGGTTTCAATCCACGCCCCCGCATGGGGGGCGACCCATTTATTTTTCTGCATGACTTTATCCTTTCAGGTTTCAATCCACGCCCCCGCATGGGGGGCGACATTAGATTTGCTCAGTGAGGTGCGGTCTGTTTTTGTTTCAATCCACGCCCCCGCATGGGGGGCGACCGGACCCTTTGTGGCACAGCTCCGGGAGTATGCAGTTTCAATCCACGCCCCCGCATGGGGGGCGACATTAGATTTGCTCAGTGAGGTGCGGTCTGTTTTTGTTTCAATCCACGCCCCCGCATGGGGGGCGACCGGACCCTTTGTGGCACAGCTCCGGGAGTATGCAGTTTCAATCCACGCCCCCGCATGGGGGGCGACCAACATAAGTCTGTACGACCGCCACTTCCTTGAGGTTTCAATCCACGCCCCCGCATGGGGGGCGACCCAGCGTCTGAACGGATGCCGGATCTCCTATAACGGTTTCAATCCACGCCCCCGCATGGGGGGCGACCCCGCGGCACCGGGCATCGGCATCGGCCCTTCTGTTTCAATCCACGCCCCCGCATGGGGGGCGACCCCATTTCCTTCAATTTCCAGGACAAATCCGTCCGTTTCAATCCACGCCCCCGCATGGGGGGCGACAAGGTCTGGCCCAGGCGGGACATGGCCGTGTCCAGTTTCAATCCACGCCCCCGCATGGGGGGCGACGTATTCATTAGTGTTCTTCCACCCCGTTATGCAGTTTCAATCCACGCCCCCGCATGGGGGGCGACCATGATGGAGGCAAGCTTACCAAGCTGAGTCTTGTTTCAATCCACGCCCCCGCATGGGGGGCGACAGTCCCCGGTAATGCGTCCAGATGTATGCATGACTGTTTCAATCCACGCCCCCGCATGGGGGGCGACGGTGCAATCAACGGCGCAGCCGCTACCCTTGACGTTTCAATCCACGCCCCCGCATGGGGGGCGACAGCCGGAGAGCAGCCGCAGCAACGCAGACTTTGGGTTTCAATCCACGCCCCCGCATGGGGGGCGACCTGGAACAATCTGGAAGGGGGAGGGTTTCTGGCGTTTCAATCCACGCCCCCGCATGGGGGGCGACCTGGATCTGCCAGCTCATTGCAGATGTAGGCCCCGTTTCAATCCACGCCCCCGCATGGGGGGCGACGAACTTTTGGCGCACAACAACAAAAGACATACTGGTTTCAATCCACGCCCCCGCATGGGGGGCGACCTCCTGGATGTAACCAACCTCTTCGATACTGGTCAGTTTCAATCCACGCCCCCGCATGGGGGGCGACGCACAGGCCCCGCAAACGTCCATCGGCTCCATGTTTCAATCCACGCCCCCGCATGGGGGGCGACCCCGCTTCGGGGTAAACTCAGCCCCTGCTTTATAGTTTCAATCCACGCCCCCGCATGGGGGGCGACTTGATAGCACGGCTCAGCTCAGCGGCACCGGGGGTTTCAATCCACGCCCCCGCATGGGGGGCGACATATGCCGTTCCGGTGCCGCCCTTAGCGTTGGGTGTTTCAATCCACGCCCCCGCATGGGGGGCGACAGTATGACAGGCTGGCTCATGCCCAGGCCATCTATGTTTCATCCACGCCCCCGCATGGGGGGCGACCGACATTGCTCGATCCCCAATGGTCATAGATCCAGTTTCAATCCACGCCCCCGCATGGGGGGCGACCCACACAAGACGGACTGCCTTGCACTCATTGAAGTTTCAATCCACGCCCCCGCATGGGGGGCGACAAGAAACCCTCGAAAAGATCGTCCAGCTTGCAGGGGTTTCAATCCACGCCCCCGCATGGGGGGCGACAAGGTCGCACGATTGAAACAGATAGGCATAAAAGTTTCAATCCACGCCCCCGCATGGGGGGCGACGGCAGCTTGGGGAGATGCCCCCGCACGAGTACATGTTTCAATCCACGCCCCCGCATGGGGGGCGACGCAGCTTGGGGAGCAGCCCCCGCATGAGTATATGTTTCAATCCACGCCCCCGCATGGGGGGCGACTTGGTTATGGTGAAAACAGCACCCACAACAACAAGTTTCAATCCACGCCCCCGCATGGGGGGCGACCGCCAGCATATCAGGGGCGGCTTCTGATAGCGTGGTTTCAATCCACGCCCCCGCATGGGGGGCGACCTTACAATCCTTGCATCTAATGAAATTGTTGTTGTTTCAATCCACGCCCCCGCATGGGGGGCGACCCCGATGCAGACCCGGAAATAAAGGCATTGCTTGTTTCAATCCACGCCCCCGCATGGGGGGCGACGAAAATCCTTCCAAGGTATTCCAAAGATCTCCGGGTTTCAATCCACGCCCCCGCATGGGGGGCGACGGGAAACCTCAAAAGCCTCGGCTATTTCGTCCTGTTTCAATCCACGCCCCCGCATGGGGGGCGACCTTCGTTATTCATATATGTACCCGGTGGACAAGTTTCAATCCACGCCCCCGCATGGGGGGCGACACCGATCAATACAACTTTTTTTCCCCTAATCAAATGTTTCAATCCACGCCCCCGCATGGGGGGCGACTCCCGCCTGATATACCAGTGGGCTGCAAAGGGTGTTTCAATCCACGCCCCCGCATGGGGGGCGACCCCCTCACAGCCATAACCATTCCCATGATGGCCTGTTTCAATCCACGCCCCCGCATGGGGGGCGACGAAGAAATCTTTTTTTCGTCCGGCTGGTGGGAAGTTTCAATCCACGCCCCCGCATGGGGGGCGACAGGCGTGATCTGCCTCCCGTCCGGCAAAACAGAGTTTCAATCCACGCCCCCGCATGGGGGGCGACACAGAGCTTTTGATTTCTGATGATCCGAACTTTGTTTCAATCCACGCCCCCGCATGGGGGGCGACGGATTGTCAAGGCTTATTTGCAGTAGTTTGTCAGTTTCAATCCACGCCCCCGCATGGGGGGCGACATATTGTGATCCCGCTCGGTTTTGCGTGTGAAATGTTTCAATCCACGCCCCCGCATGGGGGGCGACGAAATTTTCCGGAGGAAAATTTTCTTTGGGTACTGTTTCAATCCACGCCCCCGCATGGGGGGCGACTCCGTTTTGTGAGGCTGGCCTTGTGCATTTTCCAGTTTCAATCCACGCCCCCGCATGGGGGGCGACGGCGGCCCCCATATTCTTTACGGCAAGCAGCATGTTTCAATCCACGCCCCCGCATGGGGGGCGACAAAGGCACAGATGGAGATTTTGTTCTTGAAATTAGTTTCAATCCACGCCCCCGCATGGGGGGCGACCTTGCAACAGATCCGACAACCCGGCAACAGAAGTTTCAATCCACGCCCCCGCATGGGGGGCGACTTTGTTGACAAGCTGGGCGGGATAGTCTATATTGTTTCAATCCACGCCCCCGCATGGGGGGCGACAACAATGACGGAAACACAAACAACAAAGAAGGAGTTTCAATCCACGCCCCCGCATGGGGGGCGACGAGGATTTAAATGGTATTGAGCATTTTCTTTTTGTTTCAATCCACGCCCCCGCATGGGGGGCGACCGATGATACTCAAAATAATATATGCATTCATTAGTTTCAATCCACGCCCCCGCATGGGGGGCGACAGAGACCAGGGTTATTACTATCACAGCGGATGTTGTTTCAATCCACGCCCCCGCATGGGGGGCGACCACTGGTTTTGCAGAGGGTACAGCTATCACCGTTGTTTCAATCCACGCCCCCGCATGGGGGGCGACAAAGAGGACATGAAGAAAGAATATGATGAACTGTTTCAATCCACGCCCCCGCATGGGGGGCGACATTGTTGCGCACATTAAAGCCAATGCTGTTGTAGTTTCAATCCACGCCCCCGCATGGGGGGCGACCTGAGTGCATCCGTGCGGGAGCTTGTTGTGTCAGTTTCAATCCACGCCCCCGCATGGGGGGCGACTTTTCCGAGACCAACTACGCTGATTTTGATTTTTTGTTTCAATCCACGCCCCCGCATGGGGGGCGACTGTAGCTCAATAAAGATAATCTAAAGCAACAAGTTAAGGTAAGCTTTCAGCGAACCTCCTTTCTTTTACCTTAAAAGTCCAGTAAAAAATGTTTGATTTTAATTTAACCATTGTTTTCTAAAGGTTTTTTTAATGTGCGAACATCTTTTGCTTTTTTTGATTTAGTTGCTGAAAAGACAGCCTGTTTCTTTCCAATGGCCTCAGACCGCTACTCTCTCGCAAATCTTAAAAAATCAGAGGCCCATCCATATCCAGACTGGGTTTGGCTCCGACATGCTCCACTTTGGGTTTCCAGTTTTTTCCCATGTAGTAAAAGCGCAAGCTATCTTCCAGCGGTTCGATTTCTTTTAACAGCTGGTTTTTCAGTTTTACCCAGAGGGTTGGATCGACGGAACACTCGAACACGGAATACTGGACGCGTTGTCCGTAATCTTCAAGGGTTTTAGCTATGCGGCGAAGACGCCTTCTGCCTGCAATATCTGCAGTTTTTACATCGTAGCTTACCAGCACCATCATGGGTTCACCTCCAGAGAAAGGGAGGATAGCCATCCAGATCCCCCCGAAGATGTCGGGCCAGCAACCTTGCCTGAATGAAGGGTATCAGGCCTTTGGCTATCTTTTCATCTGTAAAAGGGTGGGTCAGGGTTTCCTGTTTCATTTTCTGCCATGCGGCCAGCACCCGTTTTCTGGCTTCATCTTCCAGGGTAACGGCTCCACTGTCAGGATTTGTCAGAAAGTCGGAGGCCCTGACCTGCTCCCGATTGATCAGGGATACTGTCAGGCGATCACAGAAAACAGGACGAAGTTCCTCCATCATGTCCAGGGCGAGACTGGGCCGACCGGGCCTGTCCTTATGAAGAAAGCCTACGGCAGAATCCAGCCCTACGGTTTCCAGCGCACTTCTTACATCATGGACAAGCAGGGTGTAGAAGAGGGAAAGGAGAGCGTTGACGGCATCTTTGGGTGGCCTGCGGTTTCTGCCTGAAAAGGCAAAGGCCGGGTCACTTTTCCGGATCAGATCGGGGAAGGCTGAGAAATAGGCACGAGCAGCGTCACCTTCCATGCCACGGGCCGTATCACAATCTTCTACGGAAGTCAGAGTGCGTATGCGGTCGGAGAGAAGTTTTTCCGTTTCTCTCAGGGCAGGGGTTTCCCCATGATCCCGGATGCACCGCAGGAGTGCCTGACGGCAGTTGTAGAGTTTGCCTGTTACAAAGGCCGCGGCAAGGGTTCCGGATTGATCCGCCACATCCGCAGTGCGGTACTGCGCCCGACGCAGCAGCACATTGCCATGCATGGGGCCATGCACCCTGGCAAGAAAACGGCCCGTATCCGTGAGAAAGGTTACTGCCACATTGCGCTCCGCACAGAAACCCATCAGCCAGGGACTCATGCCCACTGTACCAAAGCACACAATGCCGGAAATTCCGTGTATGGGAATTTTCACGTCCGGCCCTTCTTCCAGCCGGATATGGATGGTTTCCCTTTCCTTGGAAAGGTAGGCCCCCGGTTTGGTGATATAAAGGATGTTTTGCAGAGGTTTCATGTCAGATCCTCGGAAAGCCGTTTTTGCAGCCAAAGCCTTGCAGATTTGGCTTTGGGCTGGCAGATGTCGAAAAGGGAGCAGCGGTCACAGCGGTCTTTCCGGTACCTGGCCTTTGGCAGTACGCCGCTTTCCATCATGGAGTGGTATTCCATGGCCGTCTGGCGGGTAAGCTCCCTCAGGGCAGCATCAAAAGGAACGGTTTCCCGCCTTCTTGGACTTGCGTAGAAAAGAAAACCTTCCGTTATTTCTGTATGCAGCATTTCTTCAAGACAGATGGCCTGGGCGCAGAGCTGCACCCGATCTGCCTCAATCAGCTTAGGTTTTCCACGCTTGTATTCCACGGGTACGGGGTGCCAGATTCCTTTTTCGATCTTATGAAATTCCACGCAGTCCGCCACACCAAAAAGACCGAGGGAAAGGCTTTTCAAGGGCATGGCGTAGCAGTGGCGTACGCCGGATTTTTCCTGTTCTCCGCCTTCATCTACCCGCTCATGCAGTACACGGCCTTCGGCGGTGAAGCGATTTTCCTCCCATTCCCGATCCACATGGATAAGCCCGCACTGGCGGGGGCAATAGATCATGTGCTGCATGCCGGAGACGGGAAGAAAATCGGCTTCAAGCATGTTACAGTTTCTCCTCTATCTGGATGCCTTCGGGAATATTTTCCTGATTGATCTCAATGGCGTACTGGGAAAAGGAACGGGCCGGACCGGTTGCGTCTGAACGATTGACGGTAATGCGGTCAAAGAGGGTGTGGGCAGGGGCATTGCCCAGCTTGGAAGCATGACGAAACACCACAAGCTTGCGGGCTGCCATTTTTCCCCGCGCTGCGGAGCGGTCGTGGTCGAACATCTGGCAGAGGGACTGCCAGAGAAGTTCCAGATCCTTTTCAGAAAATCCTGTGCCCTTGGTCTCATCGGAAGCCAGATGGGGAGAAATGAATCCTTCAACCCGGTAGAGGGCATAGGGCACAATGTATTTGCGCCCCATGGTTCTTTCCTTTTCCAGATCCTTTTCATTGGTGACGGCCATGCGGGTGATGCTGATTTCCTGGGGCATAATGGGTTCCACACTTCTGGCGAAACTCAACTGTACAGGCCCGCGAACCTGACCACAGTTGACATCTGTGGTCATGACGGCTCCAAAGGCCCGGATGTCATAGAAGTTGTTACACATCCAGCGGGTGAGGTTGCGGGCATCTTCTTCTTTTTTTGGCAGTTTCTTGGGTTCAGGTTTGAGTTTTAAGGCTTCATAGCCCTGCAAATGATTGCGGTTCAGAACGGCCTTTTCCGTCACATAGATGTGATAGGCCTTTCCTTCTTCCTTCTCAATATCCGGAGTTGCAAGCTCAATGAAATTTCGGATTTTTCTTTTCAGGCAGACATCGGTTACAAGGCCAAAGCCGGTTTCCGGGTCAATGCGGGGCATGTTGCCTGCATCAGGATCGCCATTGGGGTTGCCGTTTTCCACGTCAAAGAAAAGAACGAATTCATAGCGGTTCTGAAGAGCGGTCATTTTATGCCTCCACGGTTTCAGGGGTTGATTTTTTAGTAAAAAACGCTTTTTTCTGGTGGTAGTAGCCAAGGGTAAAAAGCCCCTGATCTTCAATGGAGAGAATGGCGGGGTAGGTATCCAGCATAGCCACAATGTCTGTGATCATTTTATCCCTTGTGATGGAAAGACCTGTGCTTGAAGGATCTTTCCGTAGTTTTGAGAGGTGGTTCTGGGCGTTTTTCAGCAGCACATGGAAGGTTCTCTGGGGGGTGGCGGATGCGGAGCTGAAAAATTTATCCCGGATAGTGGCGTTGGTTCCGGGTACGGCTTCTTCCTGAAGTTTTTCCAGAATGGCAAAGAGTCTGCCCAGAACATACCCTGTCTGTGTGTTCTCCGGATCAAGCATGATGGGAATCTCCATTTTTTGGTTGCGCATAAGGATGGCCTTGATCAGACCTGAACGTATGCGGTCGATTTTACCTTCCGCACGGATACGTCCCATGACTGCGGCAAGGAGGGAGCGAGGATAGGAGTTGCCTGTGAAAATGGCCTGCATGAGCTGGCCGGAAAGAATGGGGGAAAGATTTTTGGTATCTTCCCTGACGGCCAGAGCCTTCAGGATTCTTCTCGGTGATATGAAGTCTGGTTCATTGTCGTATTGTTTAACAATTTCCATCTGTCTGTAATGGAGACCGATGGTATCCGTAAGCTGCCGGACAGTGGCAACATGGAAAAAACGGACGGAAATGCGGGCTGCGTTGGGGGAAAGCCCTAGGATGAAAAAAAGGTTGTCTTCCTGATCCAGCTCTTTGGGGCGGTGGCCTGAGGCCGTAGCTTTGAGAACTGCATGGAGTTTTTGTTCCAGCTCTTTTTTGTCCTGTTCCGTACTCTGGCTTTGATAGCCTTCGTCATGGATGAGGTCAGGATCGACCATAAAAGAAAAGAGGTCTTCAACGGGTGAGGTCTTTTCGGCCCAGAAGATGGTGGTGGCATCACCGATCTGAATCTTTCTCCGGTTGCTGCGATCCAGCAGGTAATTAAGGGCTGTGGTGTAGGCGAAGGTCGCTGTGTTCCCTATGGGCGCATTGAGATTTTGTTCTTTTCCAAAAGAGGTGAAGGAGGGGAGATTAAAGGACACCAAGGCGGCACCGGATGTCTGCGCTCCTGGGATTCCTTTGATAGCTGGATGTAGGCGGCTGATGGGTTCTATTTCCCCAGACACGAGACAATGCCCTGATTTTGTATCGTTATCCTGTTCCAGATACTTTTTCCATGCTTTAATGATGGCGGGGCGTTGGTGAAGAAAGAGGTTATCTCCTTCCAAGCGGAATACAAGGTTGGAACCGGTCATTTCATCCCAGAACCGCAAAGAGTTCGCTGCTTCTGGATTCCAGGTCTCCAGGAAGAGGCTTAGCGCCTTAACTCCTGTATCTTCATTTTTATCGGTGACCAGGTGGAAAAGAGTTTTGAAGGCCTCAAAGCGGGCTTTGGCCTGTTCCGGTTTATTTTTTTCATCGGCACCCAGCACGTAGGTTGTGTTGTCCCAGCAGAAATTGGCAGCTACTCCGGAAGATCGTTTGACTGCTTGGGGAACAATCAGCTGTCTTGGTTTTCCATCGACACGAAGATCAATAGGGTCTCCAGTCAGTTGTCCTTCCTTTGAAAGGGTAAGACAAAAATGGATGCCTTGATTTGAAAATCCTGGAAGTGGGATATGGGATTCGGGTTCTTGCACCATCCTGTCGTAAAAGGCCGTTAAGGATTGCAGGATCATGAACGCACCTCCGCAGATTGCCATGGCGGTACATGGATGATGCCCTGCTTCATGACCGCCCGGAAAAACCGTGGGGTCATGCCGTCGGGATAGTCGATGTCGTGCAGCATCCAGCCCAGATCCCTTTCCGGCTCCTTGGAAAAAAAGGAGGGCAGGATGTCCTCTGCCGGAAGAACCCGTGCGGGAAACTCCCGGCATCCCAGATAGGGCTGGTGGAAATGCTGGCCCTTTTCCAGTCGTCTTCTGAAAATATCGGCGTGTTTTCCGGGGTTGGCATCTTCTTCGCCGGTAAATTCAAAATGGGCCTCAATGATATAGTCCACATTCCTTAAAACCAGGGCGGCTCTCTGCTGCCGGTTTTCCTCGGCGGCCATGAAGAGGGGGCTGCCATCCTTCATGGCTTTTTTGGCTGTACCTGTGGGAATTTTTGCGCTGACTTCATTTCTCCGGATGTTGTCAAAACGGATGGGATTCAGAACATGAATCCGGTCAATTTCCCAGCGTATGGAAGGTTTCCAATAGATTGCTTCCAGAATGCCGCGGGCAGCAGAAGGGGTGATGACATCATAGCTTACCCTTTCTGCCTTCATTTCCGGACGTGTGAAACATCCGTAATCCCCCTGCACCCGTATGCGACAGCCATAGGACATGGGGCCTCCTTTTTTTTCAGGTTGGAAATCGTAAGGGCTAAATTGTAAATTTTGTTTTTTGACTTCACTTCATATGTTTCAATCCACATCACCAGCGGTGCTGACAAGTTAATGCTATTGGAAAAAAAGATCAAATTTTTCCAGTTTTTTAAATAATAAAGGACTCGGGGCTGGTTTCAGCATCCACCACAAGCCCCAGGTCTTTTGAGTACCAGGGATCGAGGCCCGTCAGGGCCGGATAGGTACCATTGATCATCATGATGCCTCCTTTTTCTCCAAGCTGACGAAATTCATGGGGATAAACCTGAACGGTATAGGTCTGGAGCTTGCGTAAAAGGGCCGATGGGTGAGGATACCATGTCAGCTCCTCAATGAGTTTCTGGGCATGATCATCCCATGGAACGAGAACAGGTTGCATGGCATTTTCAATGAGGCGGAATTTTTCCGCTACTGTACGAAAGGGAAAAAGTAAACTTTTTCGGCCTTCTTCAAAAGAAGGCATGATGTCTTTTTCATCCAGTGTCGGGGAAAGCCAGTAGGCTTCCTTAAAATAATGGTGCATGGCCTGGGGTGAAAAAGGGTCATCTGCAAACTGACGCAGTGCGGACTCTGCTGCGGCAATGTTTCTCCGGAACATTTTTGGACTTTTTCCATCCTGGGGCTGAAAAACCTGAATCTGCCCGAGGCCCTCTATTTCTCCGTTTCTGTTGCAGCGTCCCGCAGCCTGACAGATGGAATCCAGCCCTGCCATTTCCCGGAAAACCATGGGAAAGGAGACATCCACACCTGCTTCCACAAGCTGGGTGGCAACAACCCGACAGACTTCTTTATTGTGAAGGCAGCGGCGGATGGCCTGAAGGGTTTGCTTTCTGTGTGCAGGACACATACGGGCACTGAGATGGAAGAGATTTTCCCCTTCTTCAAGGAGGGAAAAGATGTCTGCCGCCCGCTTTCGGGTGTTCACAATGCACAAGGCCTGCTCTGTTGATGTTATGGCATCGGCTATATTCTGATCAGACTGATCTCCCAGCAGCGTGAGTTTTGTTCTGCGGAAAGCGTCATGGAAATGGAAAGGATCGGGGATAATTTCCCGGATGTATTCTGGATTCAGACCTTTTTCAAAGTGGGGGCCTTTTTCCAGGGCAGGTTGGGTGGCGGTACACAATACAACGGAGGCCCTGTAGTTTTCCGTGAGTTCTTTTAAAGCAGCAAGACAGGGTTCAATGTAGGCTGGTGGAAGCATCTGGGCCTCATCCAGAATGATCACACTGCCTGCAATATTGTGGAGTTTGCGGCATCTGGAAGGTTTGTTGGCAAAGAGGGATTCAAAAAACTGGACGTTGGTGGTGACGATGACAGGCGCATCCCAGTTTTCCGATGCAAGCCTGTGGGCCAGAAGACGCTGGGCATCCTCTTCCTCCGGGTCTGGTGCAAAGTTGCTGTGATGCTCAATGATTGCCTTTTCACCCAGAACATCCCTGAACACTTCGGCATTCTGTTCAATGATGCTGGTAAAGGGGATGACATAAATGATGCGTTTGAGCTGATGCAGCCCTGCATGTTTCAGGGCAAAGGCCATGGAAGCCAGAGTCTTTCCGCCTCCCGTGGGCACAGTGAGAGAAAAGAGTCCCGGAGGCTGATTGGCAGCCTCAAGGCAGGCCTTAAGAATTTCAGTCCGCTTTTCATTGATGGGAGAAGTGGCCTGAAATCCCTGCATGTGCCGGGTAAGGGCATGTTCCAGATCCCTAAGGGGAGGTGTCCCGGAACGGGCATGGAATTTTTCCGGATTTAAAAAGCGTTCCGTGTCCAGAAAATCCGCATCCACGAGGCAGGAAAAAAGCATACGGGTAAAAAAAGCCGCTTGAAATCCATTCTGAATCCGGATGGGGGGTTTAAGAGCGGGAAGCTGGGGCGTTTGGGGCAGACAGGTCCGGATGTCCGCAGCGGTCTTGAGTCTTTCCTCAAGATCCCTGTGCGTACCGGAGATGCCGTCCGGCATTCCGCCGTGATGTCCCAGAATGGTATAGGCGATGAGTTTTCCGTATCCTTTGATGGTTTCATGTATCCACCTGGCTCCGGGGCCGCTGTGATCAACGCTTTCTTTTGAGCCTTCGAGCCTTTTTTGAAAAGGTGGCTGATATTTTCCAAGATCATGGCCTATGCCTGATGCATGACCCCAGTCTCCAGCATTAAAACTGTCCGCAAATTCACGGGCCATGAGGGCAACGCCTGTCAGGTGGTCATCTAGAGTATGCCAGGAGTCTTTTGGAAGATCAGCGTGTGAGTGCGCGTAGAACATGGAATCTCCTTTTTCAGTCTGTATTTTACGACCTTTGAAAATACTTCATACCACACCCACCGCACCATATAGTGGTGCACCCCCAAAAAAAAATTAACTTTTTTACACCTCATAATTTCCCAGACTTTTTTGCAATGCCTCCACCACTTCTTTCTTCAGGCTTTCCGGGCTTTCTACTTTTACCCCCGGCCCGTGGCGCAGAATTTCCCGCACAAGCTCGGTGGAGCTGTTGTAGGGAAGCGATAAAATCAGGGTATCGCCGTCCCAGCGGGTCATCTGGTTTTTATGCCACTTTTCATCTTTCACCCAGCGGGCGTTGGGCTGATAAAATCTTAGAAATGCAGTATTTTCAGCTTTTCCTGCAAAAATTCCGAACCCACTTTCCGTGTGTTCTTTTATTTTTTTCGGGTCAATGAGTTCCGCAGGAAGTCCGGGTAGAGCCATGACGGAGATGCGGTCCATGGAAAAGGTGCGCAGCTCCTTTCGTAACTCACAGTGGGCCACCAGATACCAGTTGATCTGATACTGGATCAGTTTTTGGGGGTGGATGCGCCGATTTTCGATCTTGTCTTCGCCCCGACCGTGGTAGCGGATATCCAGCACCTGGGCCTGTAGCAGCGCCTTGCATACAGCCGAGAAAACCGGCCTTTCGAGCTGTCGCTGATATACGGGCATCACCTGAATGCAGCGTGCGATGAGTCCGGGATCGTGGCCGAGTTTGGCAAGTGCTTTGTCCAGTTTTTCCCGGACAGGCACCAGAAAGGGTGCCATGGCAGCCTTTTCTTCCGTATCAGTAACTTCCTGAAGCAGTCTCAGGGCGTAGAGTTCCGTCTGGCTGAGCCAGAAACCCGGCAGCTCAAAGCTGCCGGCATCAGCGTCATAGCGGTAGCAGTGGTTCTGTTTATTATAGATGATGGGGGCATCAAAATAATCCCTCATGTACTGAATATCCCTTTTAATGCTGGAGCGTGATTTCTCCATTTCCTCTTCCATGCGTGAAAGGGGAATGCATTTTCCCGTCTGGAGGAGGGCGTCAATACGGTAGATACGTTCGAGCTGGTTCATGGGTGTCTCCGGAGAATGAAACAGTACAGCCCTGAGATTCCGGGGCTGGTCTGGGCCTGAGAATCCGCAGGAAAAGACTTCTGGCTGTTTGGTATCAATAAATGGTTTTGGGTCTTTTTGCCGATGGATCAGGATATAGGCATATCATATTTTGTGGTGGGGGCAAGGCTTAAACGGAGGATTGCAATTGTATGCAGGAAGCAGAGTCTAATGGAAGCCGTTTTATCGTTGTTTCTGCAAAGTCGGGCATTCGAAAAGAAAGGGATCTTGATTGTTTCTGGATCATTTGGGGAACCATGATTTTAAGGTACTGCTAATAGAGCGAAAGCTTTCGCAGGCAACTAAGCCCTTGACCCCGGCGAGCCTGCCAATTTCTTCAAAATCACGGGGAGATATTGTCCGCTTGAGGCGTTCTCGCATGACATATTCAAAGAGCTCTTTGGGCTGTTCTGCTTTGAGGATTTCGATGGATTTTCCGAGCTTATTTGCCCGTTCATCAAGCCAGATTTCAAGGGTGTTGGCAGAGATTCCCCAGTAAGCAAGGAGTGCCTTTTCGCAATACCAGAGCCACTCTTCTAACTCTGGTACAAAAATGGTGACGGAACTGTTTTCCTTCCAGGTGAATGAATCCAGCCTGTTTTGAATTTCACTCCGAACGACATCTGGAGGCTGTTTATGATCACGACCGGAACCGTGGTGATCCCATGCAAGAAGTGCCTTTCGGTACTGGCCTTTTCGCATCCTCGCCAGTTCAGCACCGCTTTGCACCATTCCGGAATCTTTCTGAGGATGGCGGTCTATGTCAAAGGTGATTTGTCGGATGCCCAGTGCTGCGGGCTTATGGAGAAGGGACTTCATGAATGCCTGGGCATCGGCATCGGCGACATAGAGAAATAAATCCTTCATTCAAGCACCCCCGCTGCAAATACGATTCCCAGATCCGGGGTGCCATCCCAGTCTCTCAGTATGGGATGCTCTGCTCCGGGAGTAATATGCGTGCCTTCTGCATCTCGGCTGAAGCAGAGCAGAGGGGCGATGCCACATTGCTGAACTACAAAAGGAGAATGCGTCGCCAGCAGCATCTGGGAATCAGGAACCGTTGAAAGAGAACGGAGTATGATTTCAAGTGCTTTCGGATGCACGCCGTTTTCGGGTTCTTCCACCATATAAAGGGCTGGCTGAGGGGGCAGGAAGGCAGGCAGGGTCAGTGCCAGCATTCTCAAGGTGCCGTCGGACAGCATCCAGTTTGGAGCTTCAAGACCGTTGTTGTAGCGAAGCATGAGATATTCCGCATTGTCGGCTTGTCTTCTGGCCCATCCGATGTTGACCAGATCGGGCAGGGCATAGCGCAGGTGTTCCGCCCAGTTTGATACCGGAGATCCTCTCTCTGCCCAGTGGGGTCCGGAACCACCATTGGCTCCGAGAAGCCGACCGACCGCACGGGCCAGATTCGTGCCATCAAGTTCGAGATCCGCCGGGCGCATTGCAGGACATGGCAGGCGCATGGCCGGACTGTTTAGCTGGATGTATCGGACACCCTGCATAAGGAAGCGGCGCACAGCATTGGCTGTGGGATAACGCTCTTCATCGGGTGGGGTGAGGGCAAGGGCTGATTTATCCAGACCGAAATTAAAGGAGTCTTGGTATGTGCCCTTTTCACGCCTGTAAAAATCCGTGCCTTTTGCCGTTTTACCTAATAATCTTCGTGGTTTTACCTTTGGGCTGAATTCTGTTTTTTTGCCTGGAGGAAGCCAGTTTTTTGAATATTGGCGAAGCAGTTCATCACTGACATGAACGCCAAGTTTTGGATCAGGTTTGATTGCCAGTCTGTAATGGATAAGGCTCTCTGACAAGGAGGGAACGTGATTTCCCAGATCCAGCCATAGTTCAATTTCTATGGGCCCTCCCTGCCGCATCCATGTCAGGTCATTGAAATCTGCTATGTGACGGGATTCCACAGCTGCTGCCGGACTCTGGGTGAGGCAGTCACGAACAAAGTCAATGGCATCCAGAAAGCTTGTTTTTCCTGCACCATTTGGCCCGGCAAGGACATGGAATCTTGAAAGCGGAAGGCTGGCAATCTCCCGGATACCTCTGAAATTTTTTATGGAAATACCAGCTATCATTGTTTCCCTCCCAAGAATTTTCCTGTGACGGATCGTCAGGATTTCTCTACTTCAAAATGTCTTAAGTCATAGTATTCATTACTATGCCCACAGCATTGCAGAGGATTCATCCTGCAGGCTGCGTGCAACTTTTTATCCATTCATAATGTTCTGCCAGAACCCAAGCCATCTGTATCCGTTGAGGATGGACGGGATCATTCCCGCAGGGATTCCCTTGAATACACTCTGGCGCAGAAGTGTTGTCAGCACCGCCCTGCCCGAAGGGAAGTAGCCCTTGCGGATTTCGCCCCGGATGCTGCTTTCCATAAGAAAGGGACCTGTTTTGAAGCAGGGGAAGGGTTCTCCGGATGCCGCTGCTTCACGGGCATTGTCCCGGATACTTTTATGGATATCCGCTGTTTTTTTACTCCCGATTTCTTTTTTGGGGATGGTCACGGTTTTTGCCCATGGCAGGTTCGCGGATATGCGGCGGCATGCCGTAAGGTCTGCTGTGACCATGGCAACGGGAATCTTGTGTTCCGCAAGGACAGCCGCCATGATTTCCACTTCCGTGACTGCCCTGTTGTCGATGCGGACCCAGTCTATGTCCCTGTGGAACATATGGGGGCTGAAACCGTCCACCTGATCTGCGGCTGCATGCCAGCCGATCATTATGGCAAGGTCTGCTTCGGGGATTTCACCCAGAAGGGGTACGGGATACCAGCGGTGTCCCTGTTTAAGAAAAACACCTTCTTCGGGCATGAACCGGGGCAGGATATTGAAGCCTGTGCCGTGCATGTCCCGTACATGGATTTCTTCAACCCCTGCATCCTTGAGTCCTGCAATGGCTGCGCTGAGGTCGGCTGTGATAAGGTGACGGGCTTCCTTCCATTCCGGTGTATAGGGCTTGCACTGGGCTTTTTCATAAACGCCGGTGATACCTTCAATGTCCGTAAGGACAAGTACGGATTTAGCAGGGCAGTTCATAAGCCATCTCCTTTGCAGGTGAGGGGGTGATGGGGGGGGCGTATGGGGTCCGGTGGCTCGATATGTATGATCACATCTTCCATGTCCGGTGTTTGCTGTATGAGACGCTGGCGGACTTCTTCTGCAATGTTGTGGGCCTGACGCACGGTGAGGTTGCCGTCCACCACCAGATGGATATCCGCAAAGATCCGTGTGCCATGAAAACGGGTGCGGATATGGTGGGCATCCAGCACCGCAGGGTGGGAGCAGGCGTGGTGTGCGATGCTCCGACAGGTATCGGGCGAAGCGCCCGTGGCCATAAGTTCCCTGAGGTTGGGCCATATAATTTTTGTGGCCGCCTGTGCTATGAATACGGATACTACAAGGGCACCTATGGTGTCCAGAAAAAGCAGATCCGGAAAGAGAATGGCAGCAGATACGGCAAGGAAGGCCGGTATGGAACTCAAGGCATCAATGCGGTGATGCCAGGCATTGGCCATGACCGCAGCACTGCCCACCTGAACGCCAACTTTGTAGGTCCAGCGGTAAATGGCTTCCTTGATGAAAATGGAAAAGGCTGCGGCATAGGCGGCGATGGGCATTGGCTGCACCCTGTGACCGGCCAGCAGGTTGCGGGCTGCTTCCACGCCGATGCCGATACCCGCAGCCAGAAGCAGTACGCCGATAAAGAGGGTTACCATGGTTTCCATGCGCTGATGGCCGTAGGGGTGATCCTCATCAGGCGGGCGAGTCCAGATAATGGCTCCGGCTATGACCACAATGTCTGTTATGGCATCCGTTGCCGAGTGAACGGCATCGGCCATCAGGGCTTCACTGTGACCCCACCATCCGGCACTGTACTTAACTGCTACAAGTATGATGTTCACCACAAGGCCTGCAAGGGTGATGCGCTGTATGCGTTTGAGTGTGTCTGAACCCAATTCAGCCTCCGGCTTTTTTTGCCTTGTATCCCTTTTGTGTAAGCCAGGAAAGGATGGTGTCCCTGTGGTCGCCCTGAATTTCAATGCGTCCGTCTTTAACTGTGCCGCCGCAGCCGCAGCGCTGCTTCAGCTCCTTTGCCGTATCGTCTATCTTTTCTCCGGGTAGCCCGGAAACCAGGGTAACACCTTTTCCTTTGCGGCCTTTGGTTTCTCTGCTGATGCGTATCACTCCGTCCTTTGGGAGGCTTATGCTGGCATTTTTACATATACAGGCTTTTTCAGATCGTTCGCATGCAGGGCAGGTGCGGCCAAGTTCCGTAGAATAAACCAGGCCGTGATTGGTATTTTGGGAGTGCTTCATATTGTCTTTTCCGGTAAAGAATGATTTTTATTGTTACAGTAAAAAGAAAAACTATAGCTTATATTTTTGGAAAATTCCATGCACAGGAGAAGAGAAATGGCAAGTCTTGTTATGGTTAAGAATCAAGATGGAAAATGGCTTCCTTCGGGGGGCTGTGATGATCTGGCAGAAGACTTTGATTTCTGGAGAATTTATCATAATGCTTTTCCTCCTGAGGAAAAGGAGCCGGACGGCATTATCATGAAAACGGCGAAAGACCCTCTGGGGCTTGTGCTGGTCTTTCGTATTCCTTCAGAAGAAGAAAATGGCCTGCGTACGGCAGCTCTGTGCACCCTGCAGTTTCTGCCGCGTATTTCTGCTGCTTTTCTGATCTATCTTGCGGTGAACCCGGATATCCGGGGGCAGGGGCTGGGTTCAGGGGTGCTAGCTGCGGCCATGGCGCAGGAAACCTTTGCTGCAGCAGGCATGCCCATGCCGGAGCACAGAATTCTGGAGGTGGAGGACCCGGATCGGGCTGAAAATGACAGGGACAGGACTGTGCGTGAAAGAAGGCTTGGTTTTTTTGCCAAAGCTGGTCTTTTTCCTGTTTATGATGGCTACATACAGCCCGCTTTGCAGCAGGAGACCCATGTACTGCCCATGCTCCTTCTGGCCCAAAGCGGGGGACTTTTGGATATGGAAGAAGCCGTTGCTGCCGTTTATATGGAAAAATATGCAAGGGTCAATGGCGTGGAGGCGGAAGTGCTGAACAGCTTGTACCGGAAGAGTTTTGGGAAGAATATGCCATGAAAAAAAAGGGACTGGATCATGGGGAAAAAGGGGGTGTCTCTGGTTCTGAAAAGGAATTTTCGGGCAGTAATGACATGATATGGAAAGATGCAAAAGCCGCAGAGCAGGGGCTGTTGGCCTTAGAAGACAGGGAATATGCCCGGACGCTCCTGCGTTTTTTTAAAACAGGTCCCGGAGAATACGGGGAGGGTGATCGTTTTCTGGGTATCCGTGTTCCGGTATTGCGAAAGCATCTGGCTTTTTGTTCAGGCCTTGTGCAGGAGGAAATTCTGAAACTGCTGGCATCTCCCTGGCATGAGGTGAGAATGTTTGCCCTTCTGCTATGGGTAGAACGCTATAAAGCAGGTGACGGGGAGCAGCGGTCTGCCATATTCACAGATTATCTGGCCCGCACCCCTTTTGTAAACAACTGGGATCTGGTGGATGTATCCGCTCCCGTCATTGTGGGAACCCATCTTCTGGAAAGGGAGAGGGGTTTGCTTTATCGCCTGATGGAATCAGAGCTTTTGTGGGATCGCCGCATTGCCATGGTTTCCACCCTGACTCTGATACGAAAGGGGCAGTATGAAGATGCTTTAGCCCTTGCGGATCTGGTATCCTCTGACAAAGAGGAGCTGATGCACAAGGCCGCAGGCTGGATGCTCCGGGAAGTGGGGAAGAAGAACAGAGCTATGCTGGAAGAATTTCTGGCCCCCCGCTGTACCAGGCTTCCCCGCATCCTTTTGCGTTACAGCATAGAACATTTTTCTCCTGAAGAACGTAAGTCATGGCTTGCGGGAAAGCCTGTGCTGTAAAGAATATGTAATTGTTCAGCACAATTTTATTCAGAAATTCCGACGCTGTAATTTCATGGGCTAAGCTCTATTGCAAGGCAACCTGGCTATTTGCAGGTGACGTTGCAATCGTTTCGGATCAAAGCTTTGCAGCCCTGTGCGAAAGAAGCGGCAAACTGTCTGAGCCGCCACAAAGGCAGCGTGCATAAGCCTGCTATGGTAATAAAAAAGCTTATCCTGCCTGTGGCGGCGAGTTTTTGCCGGTTCCGCACAGGGCAAAAAGCTTCCGAATAAGATTGCGTCACGGGCAAATAGCCTAGGTGCCTGTGCATCTGCCTGACAGGTATGATACTTTTAAAAGCGTGCTGAACAATTAAAAAAAGATATGGCTTTATTCGTAAAAGGATTTTTCCACAGGCGTATAATCCAGATCAAAGGCTTCGGCCACACCCTTGCATGTGACATGGCCCCGGACGATGTTCAGGCCCTTCTGCATTTCAGGATATTCCCGGACCGCTTCCAGAAGACCGCTGTTGGCAATGGCCAGCACATAGGGAAGGGTTGCATTGGTCAGGGCCATGGTGGATGTCATGGGAACGGCACCGGGCATGTTGGCAACGCAGTAATGAAGAATGCCGTCCACTTCGTAGACCGGATCTTCGTGGGTGGTGGGCCGTGAGGTTTCTGTGCATCCGCCCTGATCAATGGCCACATCCACAATTATGGAGCCTGGCTTCATGCTGCCCAGCATCTCCTTTGTTATGAGTTTGGGTGCTTTGGCTCCGGGAACCAGTATGGCGCAGATCACGGCATCTGCCTCGCATATTTTTTCCCGGATCATGGCAGGGGAACTCATCAGAGGAGTGCAGTTCTTTGGCATGATTGAAGAAAGATAACGCAGTCTTTCAAGGCTGGTATCCAGCAGATCTACCTTTGCTCCCAGTCCACAGGCCATGAGTGCTGCGTTGGTTCCCACAATGCCACCGCCAAGGACCAGCACCGTCGCCGGAGACACACCTGTGACGCCTCCCAGAAGAATACCTCTTCCTCCGTGGCTGCGCTCCAGATATCTTGCTGCCTCCTGCACGGCCATGCGACCTGCCACCTCGCTCATGGGTGTGAGCAGGGGAAGTTTTCCATTTGCGTCTTCAATGGTTTCATAGGCAAGGGCAATGCCTCTGGTCTTCATGAAGGCTCTTGTCAGCTCTTCATAGGCTGCAAAGTGGAAATAGGTGAAAACAATCTGATCTTCCCGGATCAGATCATACTCGCTGGGCTGGGGCTCCTTGACGTGCATGATCATTTCCGCAGCAGCATAGATGTCCGCCGGATTCTCAATCAGGTCTGCGCCTGCATCGGCATAGGCCTGATCCTCAAAGCCTGAAGCCATGCCAGCCCCCTTTTCCACAAGAACCCTGTGGCCGTTGGCGGAAAGTATTTCAACGCCTGCGGGAGTCATGGCCACACGATTTTCCTGATGTTTGATTTCTTTGAGAATGCCGACTATCATGGAGAAACCTTTCTTTTGATGATTGCGGTTGCAAGAAGATCTTTTGGACAGATCCTTTATCTACCACTCTCTTCTGTGCAGGTGCAATGATCAAAAAAGGAAGCGCCGGTTATTGCACTTACCGGGCTTCCTTTTTTTTGAAATGTCAGGCAGGTTTTAAAGGCTGTTATCCGCCAAAGTATTTCTTGAAAATTTCCTGATAGGCTTCCGTTGCCTTGAATTTTTTAAGTTCTGCGGAGAAGCGGTCTACAAAATCCTTTTCCACGGTGTTTTTACTGAACACAACGTAAAGGGCTGTGACGGATATGGGTTTTTCAAGTGGCACGATCTTATCGGAAAGCCCCATGTTCTGAAGCAGATACAGGCCGTTGCCGTAGTCCATTATCGTGGTGTCTATTCTGCCTGCCGCAAGTTTTTGTATATTAAAGTCATCATTGGTTACTTCTTCAAAGTTTTTTGCATCCCGCATGAACTCCCACAGTTCCGGTGTGTAGGTGTATCCCCGGACTACGCCTATCTTTTTGTTTCTGAAGTCTTCAAAGGAATTGAAATTGATGCGGCCCTTGTCTTCCTTGCGTATAAAAAAAGACCAGGAGGAATCCATCAGGGATTCCGTTGCATAATGGGTGATGGCAGCCCGCTGATTACTGTAGGTGGCCGTATAGAGGAGGTCTGCGGTTCCGTCAATGACCATGCGTTCTGCCCTGGCCCAGGGGTACTGAGTAATTCTGCCGTCAATTTCAGCACCGATATTTTTCAGTACAGCAAGGATTACTTCCGTTGCAAATCCTGAAACATACTCATTGCCGGGTTGTCCGGCCTTGAACTCATAGGGCGGCCATTCATCTGTGACAACCTTCAGGCTCCGGGCCGTAGCGGTGCCAAAACCTGCAAGCAGAAAAAGGGTAAGAAGGCAAAGGGTTATTCGTTTCATGGGGAAACCTCCGGTGGGTATGGGTTGGTGAGAGATACGGATGCTCTGCCTTTGGCAGGCAGGTCTGTATTTTTCAGGGTGTGGGGACGGGTATTGCAGATAAAAAAAATGATTTCTGGTGGCAATTATGCTGTGAACATTGTTTTTTGTCAATAAAATAAATGACAGCAGCTGGGCGGGAATCATAAAACAAAAAACCCGTCTGTTTCATAGAGAAAAAGACGGGTGATTTTATATGTATGGTGGAGCTGAGGGGGATCGAACCCCTGACCTCATGGCTGCCAGCCATGCGCTCTCCCAGCTGAGCTACAACCCCACAACAACGAGGCTCTATTTATGGGAACCTGTTCCGAATGTCAATATGTTTTTGTACCTTTTTTTGTACGGATTTTATTTCACTCAAAGAAGCTGAATGGCAAGCTCAGAAAGGGCCGATCTTTCTCCCTTCACAAGGTCTATGTGGGCATGCTTTTCCTGGCCTTCCATTTTCTCCACAAGATAGCTCAGTCCGTTGGACTGGCCGTCGAGATAGGGATGGTCAATTTGAAAAATATCCCCTGTAAAAACAATTTTTGTGTTTTCTCCGGCCCGTGTGAGAATGGTTTTTACTTCATGGGGGGTCAGGTTCTGGGCCTCATCAATGATGAAGAAGATTTTTACAAGGCTGCGGCCCCGGATATAGGGCAGTGGAGAAATGATGATTTTTTCTTCATCCATCAGCTCTTTGATTCGTGATTTTTTCTTGTCGTGGTGGGAAAACTGGTTCTGTATCACAGTCAGGTTGTCATAGAGGGGCTGCATGTAGGGGTCCAGCTTGGACTTTACGTCTCCGGGCAGATAACCGAGATCCCGGTTGCTTAAGGGAACGTTGGGCCTTGCAATGAAAATCTGCCGGTAATTTTCCTTACGCTCCAGAGCAGCAGCCAGGGCCAGCAGGGTTTTACCCGTGCCTGCCTTGCCTGTGATGGTCACAAGGGGGATTTCATCATTGAGAAGGGCATCTAAGGCAAAGCTCTGTTCCGCATTTCTTGGGGAAATACCGTAGGCTGTGGGTTTTTCCACTTTTTTTATTTTTTTGCTGGCCCCATCCATCCGGACCAGAACGGATTTTTTATCACAGCGGAGGATGGCGTATTCATTGGGCCTGAAGGGGGTGGATGGGGTAAATTCTTCGGCATCCACCTCAAAGGGTTCTTGATGAAGACGGTCAATGATGGCTGGGTCTGTGTTTTCTTCGGTTCTGTAGCCGGAATACAGTTCCTGGATATCCCGGACATGGTCTGTGGTATAATCTTCGGATTTCAGGCCCAGAGCTTTGGCCTTCATGCGTAGGTTCACGTCTTTTGTGACAAGGATGACTTCTGTGCCGGGATGGTTTTCCCGCAGAAGATAGGCCGTGTTCAGTATATGATGATCCGTTTTTTTGTTATCAAAATTGCGGGATACTTCTTCATGGAAGGGCTGCTGCAGGCAGATGGAGAGTTTGCCCTTTTCCTCACCAATGGCTACTCCACCATTAAAAAGCTGGCTGCCGCAGAGGGTGTCCACGGCCCGGAGAAATTCCCTGGCATGGTAGTTGAGCATGCCGCTTCCCCTTTTAAACTGGTCAAGCTCTTCGATGACACTTATGGGTATGATGATGTCGTTGTCCTTAAACTGATACACGCAGGTGCTGTCATGGAGGATGACATTGGTATCAAGGACAAATTTTTTAATGGCATTTGTGGGCATAATAACTCCCTTTTTTGGTAAGGGTCAGGACGACAGACGGCATTCCGCTTATGCAGGAATGCCGTCTTGAGATAAAAAGTTTTTTTTATAAAGTTGCTCAGAAGCCCTCCACAAGAAAGGGGGAGCAGCGTGTGGCTATGCTTCCCCGCCGTATCCAGAGGCGGATTCGGGAAACGGTTCTGCCTTCAATATCAACGATTTTAGCAAGCTCTTCCACAAAGGAAATATCTTTTATGTGGAACTCATAATAGCAGGGGTCGCAGCCCTCAGGGTCTGAAAGAAGGTAAATTTTTTCTGTATCAAAGGGATGTTTTCTGGGGGTGCCGCAAAAGGGCATGTGGCTTTTTTTTAAAAGGCGGATGCGGTCTGTATCCTTGAAAGCGGTAATTTCAAGTTTAGGGATGGTTTCCAGAAAATGCATGGTATTCATGGGAACTCACCTCCTGATGGGGGATGGTTAAAAAGATCATGAAGACAAAACAAAATTCATTGAGCTTAGTAATTATAGTCCCATTCTCTTTTAATGGGAAGAAGGTTTTAAGCATCTTTGCAAAATGATGTCTGCGGTAGCTTCTGGATCTTCCAGTGGAAAAAAATGACCGTTTTTTTCTATTGTCTGGATCTCACAGCAGGGGATCTTTTTTTTCAGCCTTGCCGCCGCCTCCGGGGCAAAAAGGTGGGATGTTCTGGCCCTGATGATATGAACCGGGCAGTTAATGGCTGGAGCATGTTTCCAGGTATCCGTTGGAACACTTTCATAGAAGCGGGCTTCCAGTTCAGGTTGGCAGGAAAGCGCAAGGCCTCCTTCTTCCAAAGGTCTGAGGCCCTGATCCAGAAATCCCTGAAGGCTTTCCTCTGTCCAGAAGCGGAACATCCCTTTGCCCCTGTAGTGGTTCTCAGCACTTTTTCTGTCCGGGAAAAAATTTCTTTTTTTTCGGGTTTTCCGGGGTAGGGAAAACCAGTTTTTCAGTTTCAGGGACTGGGTGAGACGGAAAAGAAAAATGTGGCCGGGTGGAAAAATGACAGGGTCCAGAAGAATAATCCGTGAGAAAAGCTCCGGAAAGCGGGCTGCTGCGGCATAGAGGAAATAGCCGCCCATGGAATGGCCTATGGCGGTGACGGGCCTGCTTTGGGTTTCTTTGAGGATCAGGGCAATGTCATTGATGAAAATATCCCAGTTTTTAAGGGGCAGGGAGCTTTCCCCTGTGGAAAGTCCGTGGCCACGGATGTCTGAGGCCAGAACAGGGTGGCCTGCCTGATACAGTTTTTCCAGAAGAGGCAGGCAGGCTGCCGCACAGAGGCTGTTGCCGTGGACAAAAAACAAAGGCTCTTTCTGATGGTTTTTGCTCTGGAGGGTATGCAGTTTTCCTTGCCGGGAGTCAATCCACCTGCTTTGGAAGTTTAAGGTATTTTCATGCATTCCCTGGAATCTCCACTCCCATGCGGATGAGATCCTCCCGGAAGGATGCAGCTTCAAAAACCTTGCCCTCACGCCACTGACCATTGAACTCCAGGGTGGGAACCACCCAGTCCTCGCCACCGTTTGCGGCAACAACCTTTTTAACGGTTTCTTCATCTGTCTTTTCAATATCAATTACTTCAAAGGGTACTTTCTGGTTTTTCAGCCAGGTAATGGCTTTCTGGCAGTGGGGACACCATGTGGCGCTGTAAACGTAAAGCATTGGGGGCTCCTTGGTAATTATACCGTAGCAGAATTTTTTTCTGTTGAGTAAAGCGGACTCACTGGCCTGCGGACTGTCTTTTTGTGCTGGAGTGCATGAAAGATAAGAGCTTTCGGTTTAATCCTTTTTTCAGGATTCGAAGCTGAGCTCCAGGGTGAAGGTGCTGTCCGCAACGCTGAAAGGAACAGCTATTTTAGGGCCGTCTGTTATGTGTTTCAGCTCATGGTTTTCACCGGAGGCAACCGTTGGAATGGCACCATCATAAATAACACCTACAGTTTCAAGTTCTTTTCTGGCCTGGCCTGAGATCATATTGGCCAGCTCTCCTGCTGCTTCGGCAACTTCGTCGTTGAGGCTTTCAATGGTTTCTCCGAACATGCCGGAGACAATGGCCAGTATGGCCTGTTTCTGAAAGCTTATGGAGAAGGTTGCATGGGAAGGCCCGGTCATACCCACAATGGCGCTGACATCTCCTATGGCTTTGTTGTCCTTTTTCAAAAAGGGTTTACCTGGGGCTGGTTTGATAAAGGCCATGGTGGAAATGACACCAATGGTAGCGTTGATAAAGGGATTGATATGTTCAGCTTTCATATAAACCTCTGCAGGGCGGGAAGGTCAATCATGTCCGTTGGTTCTGACCTGTGATGACTTCAGATTTTTTTGTACGGGTCAGAAGCGAAACTGAGTCCTCAAGGTTTTTTTGCAGTAGTCAGGTCACATCCTGGACGGTCTGCTGAAAAAAGTAATATTGCAGTACTGTTGCTGCCAGGCCGGAATTCATATCCGGCAATGATACCTGAAATGTTTTAAAAGGTAGCAGATGGAAGGCTGTCATGCAACGGGATTTCATTACCGGCAAAGGTCTTTTATGTAATGCTGCGGGTGAATTTTTGCATGAATCTTTCCAGCAGCCATGGAAAACGGGCTGACAGATGAATAAAATGGTGGCTTCATGGTCTGGGGGCAGGTTCTTATCCCTAAGGCTTATACACAGATCTTTTTGCGGGGAGATGTCCGTTGGCAGTTTTATTTTTTATGATGCTTTGTGTGTTCAGTGCATGGAGCTTGTGGTATAAAAAAAGTATGTATGAAAAACTGTAAAAGTGCTTTTTTTTAAAAGGCACGATACTTGCTATGTGTGAAAGCTCAGGAAAGTAATGACCGGGCCGGACAGGCCGTCAGATTTATGTACGGGTTAATTTTTTAAAAATCCGGGTTGCAGGATCTGTGTTCTTTTATCTGTGAATTTATTTGCCATGTCCCATGGGCATGGGAGGAGGAAGATGATGTTTAAAAAGACTTTTATGGGTGGCGTGCTTATTGTTGCTGGGCTTTTTCTGCTCGTGTTCAAGGCCATTGCCGGATTCATGGAAATGGATTTTACAGCTGCGAATCTTACCCTTGAAAAAATGATCCCCGCAGAAAATCTTACCTGGGTGGAGAGGCTGCCATGGGAAGTGCTTCAGACAGCAGCGGATGCGGTTATCCTTGCGCCTTTGTATGTTCTTCTGATTGTTATGGGAGTATTTCTGATGGTTCTTGGCGGTATCATGGATAAATGAGGGCATGGAAAAAAGGCTGGGCTGTCATCCATGACAGGGAAAAAAGGACCAGATTGCCGCAGGCGTGGATTATAACAGGGGCCGCAAGGCTGCCGGAAAGCCCGTAGGCCAGTCCAAAAACCAGCCCGCCTATCCACTGGGTGGGTTGGGGTGGAGAGTGCAGTATGGCAAAGGCTGATGTGCTGATGAGAAGGGCCGGGATAAACCCATATTTTTTTAAGTAGCTGAAAATAAAGCCCCGGAAAAAAAGCTCTTCCGCTACAGGCGCAATCAGACCACCTGCAATGAAAAAAAGGATGAGATTTGTGGTGCTGTCCGGCAGATGAACATGGATTAGGGGCAGGGGATTTATGCCGTAAAAATGAAGTGCAAGGCCGGCAGAAAGGGCTGCCACTCCCATAAAAAAGCAGCCCAGAATGCCGGTTTTTATGCCTTTTTCAAGATTTTTCAGGCTAAGACCTGCGCTTAAAGGGGGGTGTTTTCTAAAATAGAGAAGGCCCAGCAGTACGCTACACTGAACAAGCCGCAGCAGGGATATTTTTAAAAGACCTGGCCAGTCAGCGGGCAGAAATCCAGCTGTATATTCAAGAATGAGCAGCAGTATTAGCGCCAGCATCAGGGTTATGGCATCAAGCTGTGTCCGGCGGTTTTCGGTCATGCTCTATAATCCTTTAAGGCGTGGCCGAAGGACAGGGGTACTTTTCCTGCCTTGATTTTATCTGGCAGAGGTCCCAGTCTTTTAAGTGCCATGAAAGCATACCACTGGATGTAGGGGTGGCTGCTGGTTTGCAGGGTTTCCAGTATGGCCTGCTGAGCTTCCTTGTTTCTGTTCAGTACAGGGCCGGCAAGGGACAGGGCCTCCACAGCTTTACAGACCACGTTGATCTGGGGATCTTTCAGGGCCTGCAGCAGAAAGGGCCAGTTTGTTTCCGAGGGTCTTGCTCCCAGATAAGCTGTTGTCCAGTATCGTTCCGCAGGACTGCCATGGCTGAGGTAGGCATCAAGAATATCTTTGCTTATAATAAGATTTTTCCCCTTGGCCGCCGAGCGCATGGCATGGAGCCTCTGGCTTTTTTTTTCTGAAACAAGGTAGCTGTTCAGGGTTTCAGTGTTCTGGGGGCCCCGTTCGGTTTTTCCTAGATAATGTATGGGAACAAGCATGAGAAGTCCTGCCGTAAGGCAGATGCCGGAGGCCAGTAAAGATGCCGCTGGCCGGTCAAAAATCCAGGCCAGGATACGCCGCAGGGTTGAGAATAAAAAGATGTAGAGAAGCAGAGGAAATCCCGGAATCAGACAATAGAGGATAAGGCCGCGGAAACCTTTGAGGCGGTCGCCTGACAGGGTGGCTTTATCGAGGCTGTGTCCGGGAGCTGATTCAAAGTCCGGCCAGAAAAGTCTGGTTTTTGTTATTTCGCTGCCGCTGACTGTAAGAAAGTTTTTCTGTTCACCTATCCGGATATGGGGCCGTGTTCCGGGGCTTGCGGGGTGCCAGCCCTGGCCTTTAAGGCTGTCTATGATTTCTTCGGAAAAAACAAGGTCCGTCTGATAGAGTTTCAGCTGTCTTGCGGCAATGGGTTTTATGACCTCTGCGGCAGGCAGGGTGTGTCGGTAATAGGCATCGCTGATGGCAAGGCCTGCACGTGTGGAAAAAAGCAGGCTGTCACGTATATCTAGAAACATGCCCTTACTCAGCATGGGCATGGCTGCAAGGGTCAGGATAATAAGGGGAACGAGGTGCATGGTCTTATGGAAAAAAGGCTCGCGGATGCTGGATTCCGGCATGTGTTTCAGTGTGCTTTTCCATGTGATGGCCGGGATGATAAGTACCCAGAGGCTGGGAAAAAGAACCGGGCCGTGCTGGTTCACAAAGAAAAGCAGCCCTGCCCACAACCATAAGGATGGAAAAAGAATGTAGCGGTGATCGGAAACAAGATTGCGGCTTGCAAAGGCAAGGGCAAAGCTTGCCATTGTCAGTCCGGCTCCTAAGGAAAAAACAAAAAGAAGGGCTGCGTAAAGGCTTGCGTCTGCTCCGGAAAGACTCTCTATGGCAGGACCGTGGGGCAGGGTGAGAATACCCTTTTCCTGCAGAAGAAGAGCATTTTTAAGTATGGGATCCATGCAGCGATGAATCTGAAGGAAGCCCAGAATGGCAGAGGCAATAAGTCCGGGAAAGATAATGGCAGGAACAGGCACAAATCGGTACATGGATTAAATCCGTATCTGTTTGGCAGTCCGGATTCCCTGCTGTTAAAGTCTTGTGACAGCTTTGGGCCGGACTGTTGTCAGGGTTGTTTGTTTTTAGTTTTCTTCTTCCTGCTCACCGGAAAAAATATCCAGAATTTCTGAGAGATCGGTCCCCGTCTCGAAGGTAAGGGGAGAGGTTCAGCCGGGTTTTTTACGGGAAGATTCCGGTATAAAAGGATTGAATCTTCTGGCCGATTCTTTTTTTTCTTCCGTTCCCATGGGGACACTCCTTTTTTTGTATGTATCAGCATAAGTCTTTTGCTATCTCCAGAATAACCCAGAATGCTTTGAAATGCGATACCCATGTACTATTCTGTCATAAAATGATCTGGTTCTTGTCCTGGTTCGTCACTGTTTTTCGGTTTGCCCCTTGCCTGTCCCTTGCCCGTCCCTATTCTGTCCCTGCCCTTGTTTGTCCTTGTTCGTTCCTGTTCCGTCCCTTGTCTGTCCTTGTGTTACTCTAACCACACAGCCCCATGGGATGAAAGGGTTTGCACCTGCCCTCTGCCCGGAATGCCCATTGACAGAATCGCCATAATGGTGTTTCTTTGCGGAGAAACACTGGCCGCCGCTGGCCACCATATCAGGGAGGTATTATGGAAAAGGCGTGGCGGGAGCTGCTGGAAATAATGACAGAGATTCGGGATACTGCGGAGATGGAAGGTTTCCTCAAGGAAATTCTTACCCCAAGAGAGATTGCAGATATCTGCCTGCGCTGGCAGCTCCTTAAGGAGCTTTATGCAGGAGAGCCCCAGCGTCGTATTGCGGAACGCCATGGCATCAGTCTCTGCAAGATTACACGGGGTTCCCGTATTCTGAAATCGGATGACTGTACCTGTGCAAAAATTTTTGACCGCCTGGCATCCAGACCGGGCTTTTTCCTTGAAGGGTGAGAAAATGACGTCAACACTTAAGGGCTATGCGCTGCCCGATGACAAAGGCTATTTCGGAGAATATGGTGGTTCATTTATTCCTGAAGTCCTGCAAACCATTATGGACGATATTACCGCAGCATATAAGGAAATCCGGGAAGATCCGGAGTTCCACAGAGAGCTGGCCTACCTGTATAAGCATTTTGTGGGGCGGCCCAGCCCGATTTTTCATGCCAGAAACCTTTCAAATAAACTGGGTGGGGCACAGATTTATCTGAAAAGGGAAGATCTCAACCATACGGGTGCCCACAAGATTAACCACTGTCTGGGTGAGGCCCTTCTGGCCAAAAAGATGGGCAAGAAAAAGATCATTGCAGAAACCGGGGCCGGCCAGCATGGCGTGGCACTGGCAACGGCAGCGGTTCTGGTGGGCCTTGAGTGCGATATTTATATGGGTGAGGTGGATATTGCCAAGGAATATCCCAATGTGGTGCGCATGAAAATTCTGGGTGCCAACCTGATTCCCGTAAGCCGGGGCACAAGAACTTTAAAAGATGCCGTGGATGCGGCCTTTGAAGCCTATCTGGAAGATCCGGTTACCCAGCTTTATGCCATTGGCTCTGTGGTTGGACCCCACCCCTTTCCCATGATGGTGAGGGACTTTCAGCAGGTGGTGGGTATGGAAGCCAGGGAGCAGTTTCAGGAAATGACAGGAAAACTTCCGGACAATCTGGTGGCCTGTGTGGGTGGTGGGTCCAATGCTATTGGGCTTTTTACGGCTTTTCTGGAAGATGATGCCGTTGCCATGTACGGGGTGGAGCCTTCCGGGCGCAGCATGAAGGAAGGAGAGCATGCCGCCACCCTCACTCTGGGTAAGCCTGGTGTACTGCATGGATTCAAGTCTTACCTTTTGCAGGATGGAGAAGGGATGCCCCTTCCGGTTTATTCCGTGGCATCGGGACTGGATTATCCTGGGGTGGGCCCCCAGCACAGCCTCCTAAAGGATCTGGGCCGTGTGCAGTATGTTACAGCCGATGATAAAGAAAGCATAGATGCTTTTTTCACCCTTTCAAGAACCGAAGGCATCATTCCGGCCCTGGAAAGCGCCCATGCCATGGCCTTTGCCATGAACCGGGCAAAGGAGCTGGGGTCAGATCAGAGCATTCTTGTCAACCTTTCTGGAAGGGGCGATAAGGATATAGACTTTGTTGTGGATACCTATGGCAAGGATTATGGAATCTGATTGCCGGTGTTATGGCCGGAATGCTGAAATACAGTGATTAAAAAATCAACGCCCCGCCGTGATCTATTTACGGCAGGGCGTTTTGTTTTTATGCATGGTTTTGAATTATTTATCCCCCCTCTCATTCCCCTCTCATTCCCCTTTCATTTATTCGTGATCTGAAGTTTGTTCTGCCTGTCAGGCCTTTTTTGAAAATCTGTATAAACGGTGTTTTGTCGGAGCCTGCGGGCCTGTTCTTCGCTGATATATTAGTTTGTTTGCGCACAATGTTTTTTTGACCGCTGGTCATCGCATATTTTTCTTGATTTTTCTATTCCGCTTCTTTATAAGGTTATCAATGATTTTCCATGTTTTTTCAGTTTTATTGTGCAGTGTTTCTGAATGATTGTTTTATAATATCTTTAAATAGAGATTCTCCTTACGGCTTTTGCAATTTTGTTTTTTTGCAATGCACATGGTTTGTGTCATGCTTTGTGTTTGTCGCAATCGGTTGACTATCGCGGTTAATCAAGAGTGTGCTGCGCCAATTGTTTGCGAATCTGGTATCCTTCTTTTATTCCTTTAAAATCAATGTTTTGTGTGGCTGCTTTGAATGGCCCCATGCGAGGAGGGAAATAATGTCAGGATTTTCGGATGTTGAAAAAGTGTCTTTGGGAAATCAGCAGGGGCTTACCCTTATAGAATTGATGATTGCTCTGGCTATATTTGCTATTTTATGTGGCATCGGAATACCAAGGTTTCAGGAACAGGTGCAGAGGTATAAGTTTCAGTCCGCATCCCTTGAGCTGTATTCCATTTTTCTTTTTACAAAATCCGAGGCCGTCCGGCAGGGAAGGGATGTGGGTCTTTTGATTGAGGGGGATACTGCGAAGGTTTTTTTGGGGGATAATAAGGATTCTGTGTTGAGAACCTTTAAGCTTTGTAGCGCAATCCGTATCAATGAGGCAGGCAGCAACAAAAAGGAATTTGTTTTTAACCGTAGGGGTATGACCAACAGTTGGGGTACTCTGGCCTTTGAAGGGGCCGGAGGAACAAGGAAAATTGTTGTATCGAGCCCTGCCAATATCCGTGTGGATGCGGGGTAGAAAGTGCAATGCTTAAAATAAAGAAATATTCCTCTGAGTCTAAGGGTTTTACCCTGCTGGAGCTTGTGGTTGCCATGGGGGTGATGGCTATCCTGGGAGCTGTACTGATGGCACAGTTCATTCATCATATGGATATGTATGTAAGGCAGAAAGCAAAAATTGACACCCAGCAGAAGGTCAGAACAGTGTTGATGTGGATGGAGGATGAATTCCGCATGGCGGGCTTGAATCCATCTTTTATACCCCTTCCCCGTCATCCGGTGCTTAAGGCGGAGGCTGATAAATTTACTTTTTTTTATCGTCAGGGTCTTGAGAATAATTGGAAGCGTCTTGACTATTACATGGAGTCGGACGGTTGGCTCCGGCGTAAGGACCGTAATGCCTTAGACGATAATGGCAATGTCGATAAGATTCTTGAAAATGCCACCCTGAAATTTGTGTATCTGGATCGCCACCAGAATGTAATCCCCTCACCTCAGGAGGCTGATTATCCGCGCATCCGTGCCGTGCGCATTGAACTTGGTGCAAGCTATGAAGATCGTAAAGGCAGGCCGGGTAGCGTGGATCTTGTTACCACCGTAAAATGCAGAAATCTTGGGATAGGATCATGAAAACACTTGAGAATCATACCCTAGCCAGTCCTGCGGGCTTTACCCTTGTGGAAATCCTCATCGCCATGGCCATTATGGGGATTGTGGGCCTGGCTATTTTTTCCATGCAGATTCAAAGTATTCGCACCGCTGCCAGATCCGCATCCATGACCGAGGCAGGGGCGCTGGCCTCCCAGCAGCTTGAGCTTTTTCAGAACATACCTATGGCGGCACTGCTGGATTTAGGAGACAAGGCTGAGGAAGATAGTGGCTGGGATAAGGTCACGGACATCCCTGGTGTCAGGGGATACAGGATTTTCTGGAATATCATTGAGGATACCCCGAAAGATGGCATGGCTTCTGTGAAAATGGAAATCCAATGGGAAGATCAGGGGCAGCGGCGGGTTATACCCTTTGATTTTTTAAAAACGCAGATGCTTTAGCAGGATGTTTCGACTCAGAGGTCAGGGGAACACCCTTGGGGGTAGTCTTTTTGTTTTTCATGGTTGTGCCTACAGGGTGACTGAAATTTTATGTAATACTCGGCAATCCGTCAGGCTCCCTATGCCTGGAAAAAGGATTTTTAAAGATATGCAGAAAAAAAATCAGAAGACAGGACAGGATTTTAAGGTTTCTTCCATGTTGTTTTCATCTTCGGGTATGGCCCTTGTGACCACACTTCTGACCCTCACCCTCATGACCCTGTCCGGCTTTGCACTATTGTATTTTGCCACAAGGGATATTCAGGTTTCCGGCAATGACAGAATGTCCCGCATCCTGCTTCACCGGGTTGAGGGGCTGGGGCTGTATCTCAGTCAGGATATCTGGGACAAAGATCCCGATTATCTGCTTCGGGGGAGTCCTCAGCGTGAACTCTGGTTGCAGACCGAGGCGGAGGCAGCCAATCTGGCGGAGTTGGGCACGGGTAAAAGCTTTAATGCTCTTACGGATAAAGAGTTTAATTCCTTTGTTGCCAAGTGGCCTGAAAAAAATTCAGGTGAAGTTTTTTTTTCAGATGATTCTGTCTCCCTGCCCTTTCTTGGTGATGGCAGCGGCAGGGTGCTGGTGGTGGATCTTGGGCCCTCCGGAGTGGGTTCTCAGGATATTGGTGGCGCAGTTCTCCATGAATATATTGTTTTTTCTGAATATGACGATGGCAGAGGTAATGTCCGTTTTCTGGAAACCGGCCTTCGCAGAAAGCAGTAGAAAAACTTTTGATTTTAATTCGGAATCTGCCTCCTTATGGCAGGTAATTTTTGATAAAATTTGAATTGTTTATCGGGAGAAGTCCTATGGCTGTAAAACAGACGATGTGGAAAAAGGCCTGCACTGTTTTTGCCCTTTTCATTTTATCCGGAATTTTCTGGTCCGCCCGGGCTGTGGAGATCAGTGATCAGCCCATCTTGAATATTATCAAACCGCCGCCTGCCAATATTATGTTTCTCATAGACAATTCTCAGACTATGAATTTTGAGATTCTGATGGAAGGTACAAGACGGCGTGGTCTTTTTTATCGGGACTCAGATCCTTTCAATGTATGGGGCTACGCTTATCTTTTTGGTAATGATACTTTTAATGTGGATGAGGATATTGATTCTTTGCATGATGTGTTGGAAAGTTCCCGGAAAAGATACCTGAGAAAGCGAGCTTATGAATCAAAACGGTATTGGGAAACCCGCTGTAACGGATATAATCGTCTGTACTACAATCCCTTTGCCAATTATTTTCCATGGATTGCCACAAAGGAATATCCGGATTTAAAGGATGCGGATCTGTTAAATCCTAAATTAAATCCAATCGGATCAGCAAGCGTTTCCATGAAGGAAGAATATATCAGAATCCGAAGTATTGGCAATGATATGAAGCTTGATGATGATATGGCGGATAGATCTGGTACCTGGAGTCGTTCTGGTCTGTATGATGACAGGGATGGTTTTACAAATCTGATCTTTAACGGTGCCTATCATGCCTCCAACGATACAAGTGCAAAAATAATCTACCCTTTTGAGTTAAGAGAAACCGGTGAATATGAGATTAAGGTTTTTTGGCCAAGGTTTCCCCGTGTGGATGGTAGCTATGTATCCAAGGGCAATGTCAGGGTAAGGATACTGGATCATGCAAAAAATAGTTTGAAGAACAAAGAGGTCGGGCAGGGTGAAGATCCTGTTGAAGGCATTGCGGTAGAGCAGAATCGGCGGTCAAAGAAATTTACCGTAACTATTCCTGAAATCTCTTCCCATGGGCCTGATCTTTATGTGGAACTCTCCCATCCCGGTGGCAACTCATGGATTGTGGCCGATCATGTTGAGGTCAAAAAGAAGAATCAAGACAGCCGTATTTCCATTTCTAACGCCCATTATGTTGTTTTTGATGATGTAAACGGAAACACCCGTGTAGATGAAGGGGAAAGGCTCTTTCTTGTTAATTTTGCATGGGGTGATTTTGGTGGAGGAGAAGAGCTGTACCGCCAGATTTATGAACTTCCCGGAGGGGCAAGAGTTCGTGACAGGCGGCTTGAGACGGGATCTTTGAAAGCCATGGAGCCATCTGCATTGCCTGATGGTTTGCGCAGGCTTTATGATCTCGGCTATACCGATGAGGGGGCTACGGATGATGGCGAAAATGCCAATTATATAACGCCCGAGTCGGATCTGCAGAATTTCACTAACTGGTTTCAATATTACCGTACCAAGCTTTTGGCTACCAAGGCTGCAATCTCCAACAGCATCCACGATCTGAATAATGTGAATATCGGTTATCATACAATCCATAAAGATGTGACCCAGCATCTTTTGAGGGTGAATAATAAAGGCGATGCTTCCACCATTATTGTGGATGACAGGGATGGTGCCGGTCAATATGAGGAATCTGGCAGGCTATGGACGGATTCCAATGCGGCCGTGGATTATAACTCAAATTCCCGCTATACAAGCACGATTGGTGATGCCACTGCAAGGTGGCATGCGGATGTACCTGTCCCTGCCCAGTATGATGTGTATGTGCGCTGGAGCCAGTATGATTTTTTGAGTATTATTCCGGGCATCCGGGATAACAGGGCAGAGTACAGGGTTGGTGTCCGGTCTCAGAAAGAGGGTACGATAAGCTGGGGAAGTAAAAGAGTCGTAAACCAGAACGGCTCCCGCAAAATATCTCGTAGAGATGGTGATAACATCGGGCCTCCCAATCGCTGGAACCTTCTCACCACCATCACTGTGGACAATGTCCATGATGATAAGGAAGTGGTTGTGGAAGTTAAAAGAGGGTCTTGGTTAGCTACCAGGCCCACCAGTGCTGATGCCATCAGGCTTGTGCGTAGAGATGTGGATTCCAGTAAAGAGGATAATACGGAAACCCTGCTAAACCTGCTGTATAAGATTAAGGTGGAAATGAGCCTGAACAAGCCCCTTCGTTCAGGTCTGGAGACCATCGGGCTTTATTATCATGCGGATAAAAATCCTTCAGACAGGGATCTCAGTACTCCCAACTGTCCCAGAGCCTATGAAAGTGAAGAAAAGGGAGGGGGGTGTCAGCAGGCTTTTGTGATTATGACAACGGACGGACTCTGGACCGCTACGGATTCCCCTGTCTATGGTAAAAATCTTGGTGAAATAGCAAAGTATTTCTATGAAACGGATCTCGGGCCAGACCTTTCGGATCTTGTTCCTGTCAATATGTATGATGACAACAGAAAGCAGCACATGGTGACCTACGCCATGGCTTTCGGCAATGCAGGGAATATTGATCCGGACAGCTACCGTCACTGGGAATCCGATACGCCCCCCAACTGGCCGTCTGGTTCTGAAGCTTCCTGGGGTGATAAAGAAAAGATGGACGATCTCTTCCATGCCACAGTTCAGGGAAAGGGGTTGTATCTGAATGCTGCAACGCCTGCCACCATGATTTTTGCCCTGCGGGAAATTATTGAAGACATCATTAAGCGCACACAGGCCACCGGTGCATCCCTTGCTGTGAACGGTTATCGACTCAGGGAAGGGACGAATATCTATCAGACAGAATACTATCCTAAAAACTGGCTGGGAGATCTGAGTGCAAGAAGTCTCCGGATGGTTAATGCTAGGGTCCAGATAGGGGATAAAAAATGGAGTGCTGCGGCACAGCTTAATAAGATGGGAACAGACAGGAGAAGCCTGATTACCCGTTCAGGCAGTGCTTCTTTTTCATTTTGGCCACGAACTTTGCCCGATGACCTAAAAAATGACCTTGTATCGGATATGCATTTGTCTCCTGCGCCAACGGCGGCAGATATTGTTTCCTATGTGCGGGGAGAAGATAAGGCAGGTTTCCGTCAACGGAAAGCAGGGCATGAAGGTGCACAGGAAGAACATTACATGACGGGTGATTTTGTGCATTCTGCGCCGGTTTATCACAGGGGGCTTGTCTATGCCGGCTCCAATGGCGGCATGCTCCATGCCTTTGATGCCAGTACCGGGGATGAGGTATTTGGCTATATTCCTTCCTTTGTGCATTCAAATTTATGGGAGCTGATGCGGCCCGATTATATGGATAATCACAGATATTTTGTGGATGGCCCCATCAGCATACGAACCCTTGTGGATGATGGAGGTTTGAAGGATGTTCTTGTGGGAGGACTTCGTAAGGGGGGCAAGGGCTATTATGGCCTGACACTTCGTGATTCAAAGGGGAGTTGGGAAGTAAAAAGGGGCAGTACAGAGAATGACCTTGTGGATAAGCTCTCTCCCTGGGAGTTTCCGGCAAAGGAGGACAGGCCCGATAATGACATGGGCTATTCCTTCAGTTCCGCCGCCATTGTGAAGTCCAATCTTACAGATCATCCCTGGATTGCCATTTTTGGTAATGGGTATAATGCCACATCAGGCGAGGCCGTGTTGATCATTGTCAATGCCCTCACCGGTGAAAAAATTCGAAAAATAAAAACCGGTGCCAGCGGTGGCAATGGTCTTTCCACACCTGCTGTTGTGGATATGGATAACAATGGAACTGCGGACTGGGTTTATGCCGGAGACTTAAAGGGAAATTTGTGGAAGTTTGATATATCTTCAGGCAGAAAAGATCTTTGGGACGTATATTTTAAAAGCGGGACAGAATCAAAACCCCTTTTTACCGGCAGGGGAGGTTCCTGGAGTGGGGATGGAAGCAATCTCACCCATGCGCAGCCTGTAACAACAAAACCGGGCATAGCACGCCACTGTTCAGGTGTCGGATATATGGTGGTCTGGGGAACGGGGAAGTATCTGCATGAGTCGGATATTTCGGATTTTGACCAGCAGACCCTTTATGGAGTCTGGGATCATGGCTTGAATCGAGGAAGTGCCTCAAATAGAGCAAGTGGCTGGTTGGGTGAATTGAAGAGATCGGATGTAAAAAATGAGGACGGGGTTATATTGTTTGGGCTGGATGGAAGCACCTTCCATTTGGTGGAGCAGCGGGTTCGTGTCAGCTCCCACTCCCATCGGGATGGGGAAATTCATGGTGCGACTGGGCCTGGAAATAATGTTTTTGCGGAATCCCATACGGATCATAAGCAAAGCTATGCTTTTAAAAAGGATAGTAATGATAAATTAATTGTGCCTCTGGAGTTGAAAGAAAACAGTCCCGTGGGCTGGTTTTTTGATTTGCCCGACATGGGAGAGCGTATGGTGCAGGATGCTGTGATTCATGGCTCCCATGTGTTTGCCAGCTCCTTTGTGCCGGAAGGCAGTGTTTCTTCCTGTGACTCCGGAGGATATTCATGGCTCAATGCTCTTCAAAGTTGCAGTGGTCGTGCCGTAAAGGTTGTTTTTGATGTGGATGGAGATGGAAAACTTGAAGGGGCAAGAAAAAACAAAGAAGGTGAGTGGGAGCATAATGACGGGCTGGTGGCAGGAGATGAGGCTTATGTTGTATCCAGAACCCGTGTGGAGGGGATGATGTTTACTCCGGCAGTGGTATCCGGTGAAGATGTGGATGTGATTGTTTATCCCACATCCGATAATGAATTACCCGAAGCCAAAACAGTTATTAAAGAAGGAGACGGGCTTTTCTACTGGCGGCTTCGGTAGCCGGTTCAGGTGATTACCTGAAATAGTAATAAGCTTTGTCCCCACCTCCCTTTGGGCTGATCCTTGCCCATAACTTGTTTGAATGGGGGCTGTTGTGCCAATGGCAAACTCAACCCTGACGTTATTTGTCCGAAAAAGACAATTAATGTCGGGGTTTTTGTTTTTTTTAGAAAGGCTATGAAAAGAGGGAAGGATGAAAGCCTTGCCATGGGCGGATTTTCATTTTTCTTATGCGGTGGTGTAATCCTTGCTACTCTTTTTTCAGGGCTTTTCAGCAGCTTTTGTTTTTGGTTCTTGTAAACGGTGTTTTGTGTATTGTAGTATAAAAATCAAGAAAGATGCGGCGGATTTTGGCAGGCATATTGGCTTGATTTAATTATTTGGAAATAAGAGGGAGCTTTCATGGCTTTGGAAATATACCAAAAGAAAACAAGACAGATGGAGGAGCCTGCTCCTCAATCTTCATCGGGTTTTACCCTGATGGAGGTTCTGCTGGTTCTTGTGATTTTGTCCATTGGTCTTCTGGGTCTTGCTGTTTTGCAGAATATGGCCTTAAAGGATAACCATAACGCCCTTTTGCGCTCCAGAGCAGTGCAGCAGGCAGAGGATATTTTAGACAGGATCCGGGCGAACAGAAACAATCTTGGAGACTATGTGATTGCCATTGGGGCGACTCCTGCGGTTGGTGGGATGGCAGGAACTGATTTGACGGAATGGCGGCGGGGTCTGGCCCTGAGCCTGCCCGGTGGAGACGGTTCCGTTGCAGTGGATGCCGCAACGGGTGTTGTCACCGTTGTGGTGCAGTGGCGGGAGTCTGTGAGGGGTGAGGATGGAGAGTCGGATGATGAGTATTGGACAGTCGTTGATGGGAGTATCAGTAGGCAGATAAGTATCTCTACACGACCATAATGTGGATTTTGCCAGCCTATTTTTTGTGGCATTTGTTCCTAGGCTGAAGAAAGATTGCTCTAAAATATAGGAATAAAAAAATGAAATATTTAAGGCGTGTAGAGAGAATGTATGGGTCCAATGAGGGCATTACCCTTGTGGAGCTTCTTATCGTGCTTGCCCTTTCCCTTGTTCTTGGTACGGGCATCTATCAGGTTTTTGTGGGTACCACCCGATCCTACTCCCTGAATGAAGAGCTGGCAAGACTGCAGGAAGACGGTCGCATGGCCATGAACTTTCTGCGTACAGAAATACGGGGAGCAGGTTATCTTGGCTGTCTGCAGGATGTAAACTCTGTAGTAAATGTTTTGCAGAATCCAGATAATTTTACTGTAAACTTTACAGGTAGTGCGATTTATGGATTAGAAGCCGATAATAATAAATGGAAGGATAATGCTAACAGCGATATAGATCCAACAACTTCTGGATTGAACGGTATGGGGTTAAATCCGGAGCCTTTGCATGGTAGTGACATTTTAGTCATCAGAGGCGTGCGTTCAGATTTGCCAAGTATGGAAATTAAGCCACATTCCAGTGGTAACAGTGCTAGTGATCCTGATCCGGATGACAGCAGTAAAGGTTCTCCAACATTTCATTTAACCTCAGACAATTTAGGTTTTCAGTTGGAAAATGATTCAATTATTTTCATAAGTGATTGCAGTGCAGCGGCGGTTTTAAAAATTCACCGCCACAATGATAATGCTGGTACAATTGTTTATAATAGTGGAGGGAATCAACCTAGAAATGACAAAGATAAATTTTCAGCCCTTAGAAATATCGTTGATAATGGTCTTCCCGCAGAGGTTTTTTTATATCACACAGCTATTTATTATGTAGGTGAAGACCCTGTAACTAGCGAACCCACCCTTTTTACGCAATCCAGACCAGGAAGTACTCAGGCTCAGGCAATTATTTCTGGAGTTGAAAACTTTCAGGTGAGATACGGTGAGGATACAACGGGTGATGGCATGGTTAATCGATATGCGGATGCCGATGAAATAGAAATTAGTTCAACGGTAAATAATTGGGAGAATGTACTCAGTGTCCGCATCGGCCTTCTTCTCCGCACCCCGGAAAGCCGTGACCCTACAGCGCCTGTTGATACCGCTGAGTACGATGTTTCCGGAGATGGTACTACGGATTTTACTGCTCCGGGGGACAGGCGTATGCGTATGGTTTTTTCCGGAACCGTTGGTCTGCGTAACCGTATCCGATAGCCAAGGATGAATCCTATGAAAAAACAGATTCAGTCTGTCACAGAAAATGAAGAAGGCATGATTCTCATTACAGCCCTGGTTCTTCTGGTTGTTCTCACCCTCATTGGCATATCAGCCATGCAGTCTTCCACTCTGCAGGAGCGTATGGCAGGTAATATGGAACAAAGGGATATTGCCTTTCAGATGGCCGAGGCGGGCCTAAGGGAGGCGGAGGATATTTTTTTAAGCGGTCTCCTGCCAGATTTTGGTACCGAAGGTGTTTATATCGCAGGTCATGCTACCCTCGCTCCGCCTGCGGCGTGGTGGGTGGGTGACGAAGATTCGGCTGAAGCAGACAGCGGAGCAAGGTATGTCATTGAGTTTATAACTGAAATCAGTACTGGAAGCACAAGCAGTGATTCCATGGCCTTTGCTCCGGAAATCTTTGATGCGGCCATGTACCGCATTACCAGCCGGGCTGAGAGCGGGCGGGCTGTGGTGATGCTGCAGACAACCTTTCAGTTTTGATTTTTCCCCAAAGATTATGAAAAAGGAGTAATGATCTATGCGTATAAAAATAATGATATGTTTTTTTGTTATTTTTCTTTTTGCAACATTTGCATGGGCTGAGCTTAATCATGGTAATCTGAATAGTATTGATCCCCATGCATATACGGCAACTATTGATGGTAAAAAATACCGGCTTGCAAATAATATTCGTATTTATAAGGGGTACAGGCAGCCTTATGAAACCCTGACTGTATGGGATTTGCAAGAAGGGACCATTGTGCTTTTTGAACTGGAGAAAAACAGCAGTATTCATGATGAGCAAATAACAAAACTGATCTGGTTTGTGGAACCGCAGTAGTATAATATGGGGAGGAGGGTATGGACAATTTAAAGAAAAAAATTAAGATATTTTGTGTATGTCTGCCGATGGCGTTTTTTATGCTTTCGGCGGGTAGTGCTGCTGCTCAGGAGTCGGAGGCAGAGGTTGCCCAGGTACCTTTGTTTATCAGTGCCAGTGTAGACCCCAATATTTTATTTATTATTGATGATTCCGGTTCCATGCATTTTGAAATTATGCCAGATGAACCTGAAAACCCATGGCAAAGGTTTAGGGCAAGATATGCCTATCCCAGAGATAGTGGTGTGTATGGTGGTAGTTATTATGATGGGTATGTGCCAACATTTAGCGATAACCCTTACAATTCCTTTTACAGGTCTCCAGCCAATAACACTGTGTATTATAATCCTTCCATAACTTATAAACCCTGGTATGGTGTTGATTCCGAAGGTGATAGTTTTGCTGATGCGCCTGTGGATGCCGCATGGAACAACCCTTTTCACAAAAATAGAGGCACCAGAAATTTAACACAAGAAACAACGGAAGATGTAAGCCATGGCTGGATAAAATGTCATGATTCAGCAACTTGCTACTTGGGTGAGCAAACAAATATAGGATTCTTTTGGCATATATGGGTCCATAGAGAAACATTCTGGCCTGCCGTATATTTTTGGCCTAAAACCCAAGAAGAACTTGGGGAGGGCGTTGCATGGGATGCCTGGAATTTTGATCATTATCATAAGGTGGAGATCAGGGATACCCAGACAACATATACGGGGCATGGCCGTGAAAAGCGAACGGACTGTGCAGACAGAGCCAATGCAAAATGTAGCTATGCCGAGGAAATCCAGAACTTTGCCAACTGGTACTCCTATTACCGATCAAGGATACTTGCTTCCCGCGCAGCCATTGGTGCTGGTTTTGCTCAGCAAGGTGAGAGAATGCGGGTTGGCTATGGGGCTATTAATCATGGTTATAGCGGAAACAATCCTCACCTCAAGGGCCCAGATAAAGCAGTAACTACTGTAGATGATTTTTCTATTGGTACCATCAAGAGAGGCATAAGACCTTTTTCTGGTTCTGACAGGGAAAAATTTTTTGAGCATTTATACGGGGATAATATTCCGGCAGCAGGCACACCTTTGCGTCGGGCATTGATGGATGCGGGTACTTATTTTTCCGAGACATGCAATAAAGGCCCCTGGGGTGGCACCCCCGGTAAAGATGATGGCCAGGATCAGATTTCCTGTCGCACCAGTTATACAATTCTCATGACGGATGGTTACTGGAATGGGTGGGCACCGTCTTTAGGCAATGTGGATTCTGACATGGGGCCTCCTTTCAGTGATAATTATAGCAATACCCTTGCCGATGTTGCCATGTATTATTGGAAAAATGATTTACATAAAACCTTAGATAACAATGTGCCCCCTAGTCAAGGTAGAGAAATTGATAATCCTGCCACATGGCAGCACATGGTTACCTTTGGTGTGGGGCTGGGTGTTACAGGTAGTATGAATCCCGATGATGTATGGGCAAAAGCCCGTGCAGATGAAGCAATAGCTTGGCCTGATCCTGATCCTGATTCTAACCCTGATCCTGATCCTGATCCTGAAGTTACAGATGTTAATCAGGCAAAAATTGATGATTTGCTCCATGCTGCGGTCAATAGTCGTGGTGGTTTTTTCAGTACCACCAATCCACAGGTTTTTTCTGAGGAGCTCAGTGGTATTCTTGATGATATAGTAAATCGTGGCATGGGCACCGCCGCATCCATCGCCACCAACTCCACCCGGACCATAGGCAATACCTATGTGTATCAGGCCCGTTTTGATTCAAATTACTGGAACGGGGATATCATTGCCTACCGTGTGAAGCGGGATGGTTCCCTTGAGCAGGAAAACAATGAGAACAAGCCTGCATGGAGTACCTCTGATACTGGCAAAATCCCTGTTCATAACGAGCGGAACATTTTTACTTGGAATGAAACCACTGGTAGTGGTGTGGAGTTTCTCTGGAATAATAATATTTCCTCAACTCAGCAGACTGCCTTGGGCAGCGAGGATGTTCTGAACTGGCTTCGGGGAGATCACAGCAAGGAAGAGCGCAATGATGGAGCTTTAAGGAATCGCATTGATGGTTACAACCAGCCCTGGGTGCTGGGGGATATTGTGAATTCCGATCCCCTTGTGGTGGGTAGTTTGAATTTTGGTTACGATAAAATGACTGGTTATACGGCCTTTAGGAATGACAACAGGAACCGGAAACAGGTTTTGTATGTGGGAGCCAACGATGGTATGCTCCATGCCTTTGATGCCATGACAGGTGAGGAACTTTTTGCCTATGTTCCCAATCTTGTTTTTGGTGATCTGGCGAAACTTACACAACCAGAATATCAGCATCAGTATTATGTGGATGGGCCTCCTGTTGTGGGTGATGCCTACATTGATGATGATTGGAAAACCATCCTCGTTGGTACCCTGGGTGCCGGTGGTAAAGGTATTTTTGCTCTGGATATCACAGATCCTGATGATTTTGATGAAAGCAAAGTCCTCTGGGAATTTCAGCACGATGATCTGGGATATGTCATGGGGCAGCCTGTAATCGGAAAGATGAAAAATGGTAAGTGGGCCGTAATTCTTGGTAATGGTTACCATTCTAAAAACAATAAGGCATCTCTTCTCATCGTTGATCTTGAAACAGGAAAATTGATGGAACGTAATAATGATATTATTGGAAAGCTGGAACTCCCTGGTGACAACAGCAGCGCCAATGGCCTTTCTCCCGTGACCCTGCTGGCTGGGGATGACCGCATAATGAAATATGCCTATGCTGGAGACCTTCAGGGAAATTTATGGAAGTTTGATCTTACAGCTACAGGTGGAAACCAGTGGAAAATAGCCTATGGACAACCTAATAGCCGGCTTCCTTTGTTTAGGGCAAAGGATGATAGCGGTAATGCTCAGCCCATTACAGCACCCGTTGAAATTAGAAAAAGTCATGAAGAAGGACATTTGCAGATACTTTTTGGCACAGGAAAGTATTTTGAAGTTGGGGATAATTCTGTAGTCAGCTCTCCGCCAGTACAATCTTTTTATTCTATCATAGATAAAGGGGAGCCTGTACCAGTTTCTAATAAGCGTGATGATATCAAGCTTCTTAAGCAGGAGATCAGTCATGAAGGTCTTCTTAAAACAAAAAAAAATGAAGAGGATTCTTCTGATCCATTGCGGGTTGTAAGCAATCATGTTGCAGGAGAAGGTAGTTATTATGGTTGTTATCTTGATCTGGAATCTCCAGATACAAATGTTGGAGGGCGTGGAGAACGTGTGGTATCAGCTCCCCTTCTCCGCCATGGTCGTGTAATTTTTTCAACTCTTATTCCATCTGATGATCCCTGCGAACCCGGTGGTTCAAGCTGGTTGATGGAGCTGGATGCCCTGACCTGCGGCAGGACGGATAATCCTGTCTTTGATATTGATGGTGATGGTAAGGTTGATGGAGATGACATGGTACTTGTTGATGGTGAATGGGTGTCTGCTGCAGGTATTGACATCGGTATCGGCATCACCAGCACCCCTGCGGTAATTACCGGGCTTGATGGTCTGGAGTTCAGATTTCTGGGAGGCTCCAGCGGAGAGATGGGCAAGGTCACAGGGGCTGGCAGTGATGCGGATGCTCCCCACAGGCGGTCATGGCGGCAGATTCAGTGATGTTTCATGTAAAGGCCTTTTCTCAGTAATCTTTTTGCCTGAGGAAAGGCCTGATTTGAAAAAATGGAGTCCTCTATGGAAGAATGTCAGAAAGAAAAGGGCTTTACCCTGATAGAGCTGATGATCGTTATCGCCATCATCGGTATTCTTTCGGCCATTGCCTTGCCCCAGTACAACAACCATGTACTGCGTGCTGGCCGCTCCGATGCCAGAACCAGCCTGATGGAGGCTGCCCAGCAGGCAGAACGTTTTTTTGTTAGAAACAACACCTATGTCAATGCCTTTGGTTCCAATGAAGGTGATAATACATTTCCTTCAGCCGAGGGCCGCTACGAAATTGTTTATGCGGGAACGGCAACGGGCTTTACCCTGACAGCCACTTCCCAGAGAAATGATCCCCTTTGCCATACAATGGTGGTCAATCATTTAGGGCAGAGAACAGCAAAGAATAAAGATAGTAGCGATACAACGGATGTCTGTTGGTGATTGCCTTTGGTTTGTGGGAAAGGAAAAATTAAAAGACCGGGCTGGGTTTTGCCCAATCCGGTCTTTTGCTTTCTTTGTCTGATTTAGTTTGGCTTTAATCTTTTTTGGGCCCTTTGGTGGAAAAACGACCATTGGCCGTAATGTCAACTTCATAGTATGTTTTGGATGTTTCAACACCGCTTCCGGAGTCTGATCCCACCGTAATTGTTCCAGCGGCATTGCGGCTAAAACCCGTTGGATTATAGATGATTCTGTTTACAGCATTGCCATCCCCCGGTATGACAATTCCACCCCTTGCGGGGGGAAATACCCTGAGCAGCTCTTCGTCAGCATCCCTTGTTCCAAGTGTTCCGCTGTCATTGTCGTCCACAAAAACAATGTAGCCCGTTTCCCATCCCGCGGTTGTTGCTGTGCTGCATGCAGGAACGGGTGTGGTTTCATCATCGGCGGCATTGGGATTGTCAGATCTGCACACGGTAACATTTACTCCCCGTGTAACTGCCTCATTTCTGGCATAGCTCAAGGCTGTTCCCAGGGTGAAAGCGGTGGTTTTTTTCTGGTTGTTTTCCCTTACTTCCCGGAACGTGGGCGTGGCAATGGCTGCTATGATGGCTATTAATGCCATGATAATAATTACTTCAATCAGTGTGAAACCTTTATTGTTATACATTTCGCTACCTTTCTGGCAGCTTTCTGCCCTTAGCTAAAACATTGTATTCTTGTAAAATAAGTTTTTTTCAGCGGTCCGGACTTGCCACCAGTGTACCAATCTTTGCATCCTTCCTTGAATCAATCACAAAGGCCGCAGAAGCCCCTTCCCTTGTGTCCAGAATAAAGATGGCACCAAAAGGAATGCGGTCAATGCGTCTGTCCCGGCGGGAGCCTGTGGGGCTGATTTCCTTTTCCTCAATCAGGTGGTAGGTCTGACCCGCACGAACACCGTCCTTTTCTCCCCGGTTGATATACAGGATGTCTCCCTGGCCAAACATGACCTGACCCAGATAACCCGCAATGATTTTTCCTTCAAGGCCTTCTGTGTGGGGCTGCATGGGGATGGAAGCTTTGCGCTGGGGCATAGGTAAAAGCATGTCTCCTTCTTCGATGGGCCGGAAGGCGGAAATGACATTGCCGATGGTCAGCTCATTTCTGTACTCTGTAATTTCAATGATACCGGAAATGTGGTGAAGGTATCCGGCGTACTGCCGCCACCTTCCGCCGGGCTCCCTGATTCTTTCCGGCTTTCCGTAAACAATGTAGCGGCCTGCTATGGGCAGGGTTCTGTCCGGGGCTGGCTGGATATAGATTCTGTCGCTGGCACTGATCATCTCCCGGCTTTCCGTGGCGGAAATAATTTTCCCCGATGCTTCAGCTGGCTCAGGTTTTACAAAACCAACCCTGTGTATGGAGGCAAAATGATAGGAGGGCGGTTCGGGTTCAGGTGCCGGAGGTGGCGGGCTTGTTTTTTCCACCACGGGCAGGGGGGCCGGTTTTTGTACGGGAACCGGAGTTTCCCTCAGGGCCAGATGAAGCTTTTGACCGGGATAAATCCAGTGGGGATTGTGGCTTGTGATCTGCACGTCGTTTTCTGCCCAGAGTCCCGGCCAGTACCAGGCCGTATTGAAAAATCTGGCGGAAATATCCCAGAGGGTGTCGCCTTTCTGCACGATGTAGTAATAACCGTCATCTAGTTTTAAAATGCCATCCGGAAGCGGCTTATGCTCTTCTGTTGATAAGGCAGGCTGGCATATCAGAAAAGAGGTGAGGATTAAATAAAGGCAAAGTCTCTTAATCATGATTATACTTTCCTGTAAGGGTGATAAGGTTTAAGGCAAGAAGTATTAATGACTGACCTTATTTTTTAATGCAAATTCCGGTCCTGCAGGTTATCGGGTTTTTGGTATTCTGCATGAAAAGGCAGCGGAAGATGTTCAGGATAAAAAAATATGGTTTTAATGGCAGCCTTGTAATAGAAAAGAAGTTATTATTTTTAATGGTATTATAGAAGTTTTGTCAAGGTTGAACTGGAAACGCTAAGCTTGAGACTGTACAATGCTCACCTTTATTATCATATATCAGAAACTGTAGGTGGAAAAGAAAGAGTAAAGACAATGCAAAGGATAGTGCATCTTTTTTTTGAGGCCCTTATGCTGAAACGCCTGCCCCGCTCAGGCTATCATTTTCTTGGTTCAGGCAGTGAAAGTGTGGCGGAGCACTCCTTTATGATAAGTCTCATTGCCTATGTGATGGGCCAGATGACACCGGAGGCGGATAAGGGAAAGCTCATGGCCATGTGTATTTTGCATGATCTGCCCGAAGCACGCATGGGGGATCTGAATTATGTTCAGAAAAATTATGTCCGTGCCGATGAAAAAAAAGCGGTGAAGGATCTGGTGCGGGGGCTTCCCTTTGGTGAGGAAATGGAAAATCTCCTTGAGGAATTTGCAAAGGGTGAAAGCCTTGAGGCCCGGCTGGCAAGGGATGCGGACCAGCTGGCTTTTCTGGTGGATCTCAAAGCCCTTGCGGATACAGGTCGGAGGGGACCTGCCAAGTGGATGGGGGTTGTGGAAAAAAGAATTCTCACGGAAACGGGCATAAGCCTTGCCAAAAGTTTGATGGGTACGGACTGGGATGCCTGGTGGCTGGAAAAATATGTGGAGCCTTCTAAGGTTTCCGAGTGAATTGCAGCCTTATTTTGGATCTGTTGTAAGTTCCCTTGTGGCTTCACTGACATTATTTGTCTTTATTTGACGTTATTTGGCCTTGCGGGTTCAGCCGGGAGACTATGCAAGAAATTTCCGAAGAGAGAAAAAAAATGAAGGCCCTGTTCGGAGAGCTTGTGGAAGCAAAGCAGGCCTTTGGAAATTTGAAGGAAAAGCATCTGCGCCTTTTAAAGCATTTCGGACAGGTGCAGGCTCTTCTGGATAATGCCCTTGACCGCAACCGGCTGCTCCTTGAAGAAAGGGCTTCCCTGCAGGAAGAGATCCGCAGTTTTCGAAAAAAACGACGGATATCCATAGAAAATACCCTGGCACTTCTTGTTTTTCTTCAGGATCTCCATTTGGGTGAGGCAGGGAGCTTTGTGCCGGATCATTGCCAGGCCCTTGCCGCAACTCTGGAGCTTGATGCAGGTCAGAATTGGAGGCTGCATCAGGCGGCAAGGCTTTACAGGCTGGGTCTTTTTCATGTGCCTGAGGTTCACAGGCAAAGGTCGGATCTCTGTTATAAGGCCACGGCAGAAAACTGCATGGTTCAGGTTCCCCTGGCTTCGGCCCGTATGCTGGAGCAGATGGACGGGCTTTCCGGGGTGGCCCGGATTCTCCGCTGCATGGGCGAGCGCTGGGATGGCAGTGGCGGCCCCCTTTGTTTGAAAAAAAAGGCCATACCCCTTGAAAGCCGGATTCTTTCTGCGGTGCTGGCATACAAAGAGATGCTGCAGGAAGGCAGAAGTCCTGAGGATGTGCTTCTGGTCCTTGGCAGTCAGGCCCTGTGGGATCCGGCAGTGATTGAAGGCCTGCGTGTTTTTGCAGGTGATAATAATGAGCAGAAAAGAGAAAGCCTTCGTATCCGGATATGGGATCTTAAACCCGGTATGATACTGGCGGCACCCGTTCATGCAAGGGCTGGAGCCATGCTGTTGCCCGAAGGAACGGCTGTGACCTCAAGGCATCTGGAGTGGCTTGCAGCATACAGCGGTGCAGGGCCTCTGGATGATATGGTCCGTGTTTATAAAGAAGAATTGCAGGTAATTCGTGGAAATCTGCTTTGAATTTTTATGAAATTCTGTAAGTATAAGTGCATCAAGGGGATGCGTTTGACACGGAATTTATGTGTCCGGGTATCCATTAAAATGCAGGATCTTATACTCTTAACGGTCACCCGTGTACCATTTGAAAATTTGAACCGCGAGTCCAACAGTTTTTCCATGATTATTCAATGAAGCCGGGTGCTTTAAAAATTGCCGTGCAGAGTATATTCTTTAAAGATGCATTGGAATGGTGTATCGGATTTTTTTCGTTCTGATTACAAATCAAGGGGCGTTTTTCTATGGATATTGCTTCCATTGTCGGTCTTGTGGCGGGCTTGGGTTTTATTCTCATGGGTATTCTTCTGGGAAGCGGCATCGGGCTTTTTGTTAACGCCCCTTCCATGGCCATTGTCATCGGCGGAACCATTGGGGCCACCCTGGTGGCTTTTCCCATGAAGGATTTTGCCAAGGTGGGCAAGGCCATGAAGCGGATTTTCATGTTTAAGCTGGAAAAGCCCGAAGATCTGGTTGTGCGTCTGGTTGAGATCTCCAACAAGGCAAGGAAGGGGGGGCTTCTTTCCATAGAAGGGGATATTAAGTCCATAGAAGATCCTTATTTTGCCTCTGCCCTGCAGATGACGGTGGATGGTGTGAAAACAGGAGATATTGCATCCATAATGCAGAAGAAAATGACCATGGTGACCAAGGATAACAAAAGCGGTGCCACCCTTTTTACGGTTATGGGTACTTATGCACCGGCCTTTGGTATGATAGGTACCCTCATTGGTCTTGTGCAGATGCTGGCGACCCTGGATGATCCGGCAACCATAGGTCCTAAAATGGCTGTTGCCATGATCACCACCTTTTATGGTGCTGTCATGGCCAATCTTTTTTTTCTGCCCATGGCGGATAAGCTGAAGGTACGCGGAGCCGAGGAAATTCTCAACATGAAGCTTATATATGAAGGTGTACTTTCCATACGGGAAGGGGAGCACCCCAGACTCATGGAAGATAAGCTTACTATTTTTCTTGTGAACACAAAGCCCGCTCAGGATAAAAAATAGAAGTCAGGATAGTTGTTTATTTTAAAGTCCATCCCCCCTTTTTTTATTAGTGAACATAGAGGGTTCATGGGGGGCTACCGGAAAAAGGAGCCGACATGGCAGAAGAAAAAGCTGCATCAGAAAAGGAGGATTCTTCTGCCCTGGTCCAGCCTGAATCCGATGAAGAAGAGGAAGAGGGAGGGTCCGGCTCCCCCCGCTGGATGACAACCTTTGCCGATCTCATGACCCTTCTTTTGTGCTTTTTTGTTCTGCTCTTTGCCATGAGTACCATACAGGATGAGGTGTTCAAGGAAATCATCCAGTCTCTGCGCACGGCCCTTGGCGTGCAGACCATACCCGAAGCCGGAACCCGTGAGGGACTGATTATGGACCCCAGCAGCCCGGAACCCCGTGAAAAGCAGCGGGAAGCCGTGGATGAGCTGGGAGCCATGGTTCAGAAGGAGCTGGAGGAGATTGTTTCCGATGTGCGGGAGCTTGTGCTGTTTAACCGGCTGGGGGGCATGGTGGAGGTGCGTGAAAGTGATGTTGGGGCTGTGATAACCATTTCAGATATGGTTCTTTTTCGCTCCGGTGAGGCCACCATGGTTCCGGAGGGGGCCGAAATTATGGGTAAGCTTGCGGAGGTACTGAAGCAGTTTCGTTATCCCATCCGAGTGGTGGGGCATACGGACAATATTCCCATTACCACGGCATTTTTCCCTTCCAACTGGGAGTTGTCCACGGCAAGGGCTTCCCAGGTGGTTCGCTTTCTCATTAACAGAGGCTTGAATCCCCTTATGCTTACAGCTCAGGGTTTTGGTGAATACAGGCCCTTAGATACCAACGACAATGCCCAGGGGCGGGCGAAGAACCGCCGGGTGGAAATCATCTATGAACGGGCCAGTATTGGTGATGTGCTGCGGCAGCAGTAGAAAAAGCCTGATTATTCAGCTTTTTTACGGGAAAGCTCAGCACCAGAAAACGGCTCCAGTGGATAAGAAATGCAATACCGGCAACGGCATGGTCTGTTGCCGTTTTCTTTGTTAAGCCCCCTTGACATAAATGGAAGAAAAAAATGAAACGCATCAGTCTTCAGGAAACGGCAGCAAGCCTTGATCTGCCTGTACATACTTTGGAACGCTGGATTCGTCAGGGACGTATTCCCGTTGTACTTATGGATAATTTCTGTGTTTTCCGGCAGGAAACCCTTGCCCGCTGGGCAAGGCAGCACAATATCTCTTTCAGGATCAGGGAGAAGGATGGTGTATGCGAAGGGCTTTTCTGCTCCGAAGGTCTGGGGGCTGCCCTTCAGCGGGGATCTGTCATGCATCATCTTCAATGTGAGGGAAAAGAAGATCTTTTAAGGCAGATGGTAAGGGGAGTTCCCCTTCTTCCCCAGGCCATGGAAGGGATTCTGCTGGAAAGACTGCTGGAAAGGGAAGCCATGGTGTCCACAGGGGTTGGAAGGGGTATTGCCCTCCCCCACCCGAGGGTGCCGCTGGATAATTTTCCTGAAAAATCCTGCATCATCACAGCTTTCCCTCAAGATCCCATGGATTACGGAGCCATAGACGGTCATCGGGTTTTTGTATTTTTTCTGCTGCTGGCAAGGGATGTTAAGACGCATCTGCATCTGCTTTCACGCCTTTCCCATTGCCTTCGGGATGAGGAAGTGTATGGGCTTCTTATGGAAAAACCCGAAAAAAATACCTTGCTGGAAATGCTGGTGGCGAAGGAGAAGGTGTTTGCGGGAAAACAGGTGAACCGTCCATGAATATGACGGCATGGATGAAAAAAGGATGGTCATGGCTGAGAACTCACATGGATCCGCGCCTCTTTATGATGCTGATGGCCATAGTTGTGGGGATCTTTGGCGGGCTGGCTGCGGTGCTGCTGCATCATATGATAGAAATGGTGGCAGGCCTTTTTTCAGGATACCGGCAGAGGGCCTGGTCCTTTCTTCTGCCTGCCATTGGTGCTGCTGCGGCTGTTTATTTCATGGAAAAAATTGTCCGGGAAGGCGGAGGGCACGGAGTGCCTGAGGTGATCTACGCCGTAAGCCGCCATGGGGGACTTATCCGGCTGCGTTCCACCTTTTCCCGGATTTTTGCCAGCAGCATGACCATAGGCAGCGGAGGTTCCGCAGGGCCGGAAGCCCCGGTGGTGATGAGTGGTGCAGCCATTGGTTCCAATATAGCAAGGGTGCTTGGGCTTAATGAAAGGCAAAGGGTTGTGCTGGTGGGCTGCGGAGCCGCCAGTGCCATTGGATCTATTTTCAATGCCCCGGTGGCTGGCATGGTTTTTACCATGGAAGTGCTTCTGGGCCAGTGGCGCAGCAGTCATCTTCTGCCCATTACCCTTGCAGCGGTTACTGGAACCCAGCTCAGCCGCAGGCTACAGGGAAATCAGATTCCCTTTGAAAGTGCCATTTTCGGTATTCAGCTGCATGATACCCTGGCTTCCGCAGGTCTGGCCCTGGTAACGGCGGTTGTTGCCATTATTCTGATGCGGGGCATGCGCAGGATGCATGGACTTTCCATTTCCGTGGCTTCCCGCCTTCGTCTGTCTTTGTGGGCCAAAGCCGGTATGGGAGGGCTTTTTGTGGGAATTATCGGTATTTTTTTCCCTGTGGTTCTTGGGGAAGGATACCATGCTGTGAGGGAAATGATAGCAGGGGAGTTTTCCGCCGGAATTAGTTTTGTGCTGCTGATACTTTTAGCCAAAATGCTTGCTACGGCATTCACCCTGGGATGGGGTGGTGTAGGGGGGATTTTTGCGCCAAGCCTTGTCATGGGTGCCATGGCCGGCCTTTTGTATCACAGAATTCTAGTTTTTCTTTTTCCTGCCGTGTCCTGGGTGAATGAGGGATGCTTTGCCCTGCTGGGTATGGCAGGGCTTCTGGCCGGGGTGTTGCAGGCACCTTTAACGGCAATTTTTCTGATTTTTGAAATTACCGGTGGATATGAGGTGGTGCTGCCCCTGATGGTGGTGTCTGCCTTTTCCACCATTCTCTGTCGCTACGGTGAGCCGCACTCCATTTATCTCAAAGATCTTGTGGCAAGGAATGAGCTTCTGAGGCCGGGAACCGATGGCCGTGTGCTTCTGGATCTGCGCATCTTTGAAGTTATGGAAAAGGACTGCATTCCTGTTCAGAGAAGTATGCTTCTGCGGGATTTTGTTCATCTTCTGAAAAATTCCAGGAGAAATTATTTTCCCGTGGAAGATGCGGCAACGGGCCGTTTTGTTGGTATGGTTCATCTGGATGATGTGCGGCCCTATCTGATGGATCAGATGCTTTACGATACCATTCTCATGGAGCAGCTGATGCACAGAAATGTAATGGTGGTGCATCCGGATGATGAGCTTAAGGATGCTCTGGAAATCATGGACAGGCAGGGGCTTTTCAGTATGCCTGTGGTGGCTGACCATCGTTTTATGGGGATGATTTCAAAGGCAACCCTTCTGGATCATTATCGCAAGGAGTTGCGGGTACAGACAAGCGATGAGTAAAGGCTGGTGACGGTTGTGAATCCACGTTTTTTTCATGTTTATCAGGACACACCCGTGGGCAGGGAGGCTCTTTTGCAGACGGCTTTATTTTGCCGGATGCTGGGCGCTGCACCTGTGGTGTATATTCCGGAGACCCCCAGATTTCTTATGTATTTTGAAAAGCGGGTGGTTCAGGTGGATCTTGATCTTGATATTGATGTTTCAGATCTCAGAAAAAGGGAACTCTGTAAGGCAAGGGCATCGGAAATACTGGCCAGCTCAGGGCTGGATGCCCATTTTATTCAAATTCACCACAGGACAACGCCGGATCTGCCCGATGTGCCTGTGGATTTTGATTATATGAGTTGCCCGGTTCCGTCTTCTGCACGGCATTTTGTATATTCGGATCTCGGGATGAGAAGATTGCCAGCTGTGGCTCCCTTTTCTGTTCTGATACCTTCCCTTGTGTGCAGAGACTGGAAAAGCCTGGCGGTTTTTTATGCAGGAGATGGAAAAAATGAAGGAGTGCTGGCTGCAGGGCTTGCAATTGCCAAAAATACGGGGCTGCCTCTCGATGTTTTTACTAAGGGTTCCATTCCTGTAATACAGTCCGCATCGTTTAAGGAGCATGTCCGTCATATGGTTGCGGGTAATAAAGGAAATGACTTCTGGATGGATGTTCCTCCTGAAGCTCTTATGATTATGGGTGCTTCAGGAAAGGGCTGGTTTCGGGAAAGTGTTTTTTCCACCTTTAAAAAAGAACTGCGCAGAAGGCTGCCCGGCGCCTGCATCTTTGTGGGGCCGCAGGCGCAGAAGGTTTACATGCGGATGTGGGAAAGGGATATGGATTCCTGAAGCATGGTTCTTGCAGTTTTTTCAAACTGCTCCGTAATATCTGAAACATAAAAACGGTGCTTGTGGTTTTTTGTCAGCAGATTGTCTGTCTCTGGATGCTCTTTCAGGTAACGTGCCACGGTATCGGCCACACAGCTTCCTGAATCTATGATGCGGACCCCTTTACCGATTTTTTTGGCTATGGGTTTTTCGAGAATGGGGTAGTGGGTGCATCCGAGGATGAGGCTTCTGATCTGTCTGGTTTTCAGCGGGTGGAGGTATTTTTTTATGATTCGCGTTGTTTCCGGCGTATCCAGCCAGCCCTCTTCCACAAGGGGGACCAGCAGGGGGCAGGGGAGGGAATGCACTGTGGCATCGGGGTTCAGGGCCTTGATTTTTTTTTCATAGATGCCCGATGCGATGGTGGCACGGGTACCGATAACGCCGATGCGATGGGGCAGGGGATAGGCAAGGGCGGCCTCTACTGCCGGGTCCACTACTTCAAAAACCGGAAGATCAAAGGATGCTTTCACTGCATCGACGGCAATACTTGCTGCGGAGTTGCAGGCAATGATAATTATTTTAGCCCCGTTTTCCACAAGAAAACGGGAGTTTTCCATGGCATACTGCTGAACCGTTGCAGGGCTTTTGGAGCCATAGGGCATACGGGCAGTGTCGCCATAATAAAGAATATCGTAACCGGGAAGTTTCTGCATAATGGCCCGGACTGTGGTCAGGCCTCCGATGCCGGAGTCAAAAATACCAATCATGGATGCTGCTTTCAGTGGCCCTGTCCTTTTTTAAGATGGGGAGCTGCGGGCTGGAAAGGAATGTCTGATGAAATTTGATACCAACCCCATGAGTCAGAAGATTTTTACAAGGGGGCTGGATGTGGATACCATTTCTGCTTATCTGTGCTGCTGCGGCCTTGCCGTAGAAGAGGGAACCATGTCTTTGGAACGCCTGCTGGTCGTGTGGAATCAGGGAGAAGACGTTTTGAACAGGGCCCTGCAGGTTTTGGAAACACAGAATATTATCACCCCTTTTGTCCGGAATGGAGAGGCTTTTTATCAGGTGCATCCGCCGGAGCAGTGGCTTTCTCCGGTGTGAATCCGGGCCGTGTTTTTTGCAGCTCCGCAAGGGTCTGCTCATATACGGTTTCGGGAGGCGCATCTTTAATGATTCCCGGACAGGCATCTCCCATGAGCCGCCAGTTGCCGGGCTGACGCAGAACCGCAGGTATAAAGGGCCATTCACGGCACATTCTGGGCTTGACGGGATGGATGCTGCAGATTTTTTGTTTCTGGAAAACACAGCGGTTTTCATTGTCCACCGCAAGGACTGTCCCGTTTGCCGATTCCTGACAGCTGCCGCTGCGCAGGGTGTCTTCGGGCATTCCGGTAAAGGCGGCAATGGCAAGGATGTCTTCACTGCTTACATAGGTGCCGCCAAAGCCAACGCAGCATTCGCCGCACTGCTTGCAATCAAATACAGGATTTTCATGGGACATGACGCCTGGACTCCAATGCCCTTTTCAGGGTTACCTGGTCAATGTATTTAAGATCCCCCCCCATGGGAATGCCCGATGCGATACGGGTGACCCGGATGGGCAGACCTGAGAGCTGTTCAGCAATATAGGCTGCGGTGGCTTCTCCTTCCACGGCCGTTCCTGTGGCAAGGATGACTTCCCTTACCTCTTCAGTACGGATGCGCAGGATCAGCTCCCGTATCCGGATGTCTTCCGGCCCGATGCCATCCATGGGAGAAAGAACTCCCTGAAGTATGTGATAAACGCCCTTGAAGCCGGAAGCAGCCTCCACGGCCATCATATCAGCAGGCCTCTCCACAACGCATATGAGCCCCGTGTCCCTTGCAGGGTCACGGCATACGGGGCAGATGCTGCTTTCACTTAAGGCAAAGCAGCGTGAACACAGGCGTACATTGGCTTTCAGGGCCAGAATACTCTGGGCCAGCCCCCTGACCTCATCCCCGGAAGCCTTGAGAAGGTGCAAAGCCAGGCGTTCGGCGGTTTTGGGGCCGATTCCGGGGAGGGTTGCAAGCTGTCGTATAACCTGAATGACCGAAGGCGGATAATGCTGCATGGATACCTCTGGCTGAAGCACGGCAGCCTGTAAGCTGTTTTTTTGAAAAGAATAATCAGAAAAGCCCCGGAATTTTCATGCCGCCCGTAAGCTGGCCCATGGCTGCAGCCATCATTTCCTGGGATTTCTGAAGGGCATCATTGACTGCTGCCTGAACAAGATCCTGCAGCATTTCAACATCTTCAGGGTCTACTACTTCCTTTTCCATATGAATGGAAAGGATCTGCTGCTTTCCGTTGGCCACAACCCTTACCATCCCACCACCTGCAGAAGCTTCTACGGTTTTATCTGCCATTTCCGCCTGCATTTTTTCCATTTGCTGCTGCATTTTCTGGGCCTGCTTCATCATCTGGCCCATGTTGCCCATGCCTTTCATTTTGCCTCCTTAAAGGAATGTGATGTCCGCAACCCTGCCTTTGAAGATTTCAAGGGCATCATGTACCAGTGGGTGGGTTGTGGCATCGTTGCGTAAATGTTCTTTTTCGGATTGATTTCGAAGGGATTCTGAAGAATCACTTTCCAATGTGGTGATTTCGGGTTTCAGGGACCTGCCGAAAAATTTTCCGGTAAGGGATTCCAACAGATGGCGGGTTTTGTCATTGCCAAGCCTTGCCGCGGAGAAGCCTGATCCCTGAACCTCAATGTGAATACTCTGATCAGAAACCTTTTTCAAGGTTGTTTTGGTGGCAAAAAGTTCTCCAAGGGATGGGTTCTTTTTTCTGATATCTGCCACAAGAAGTTTCCATGCCTGTTCCGGAGCCATGGTTCTGCTGGGTGGAGCAAGGGGTTCGTGTTCAGGTTGTTCTGCCAGTGTGTCGGGCCATGGGGCCTCTTCGGGCATGTCCATAAAGTCAGAATCCATGGCAGGTGGTATAGAGGATGCCATGGAAGCCGTGGAGTTTTTTGTGGAGGGCGGAGCATTATTTTTAACTGGTGTTCCGGTGGCAATGGGGGGGCTGATTTTCTTTTGTGCCGGGGCAGAAGTATTTTTTTGCGCATGGGGAATGGCGGGTGGAAGTTCTGCTGCTGGTTTTGTGCCCATGGCGTGTGCAGCGGGTCCGGGTTCCGGCTTTATGTTTTTTTTGTCTTCTTCGAGGACGTCATGGGGCTTATTATGCCCTGATCCGGATGCAGGAAGGGAGTGATTTGCCGGGGCGGGGGAAAGGAGAACCGGATTCAAAAAAGTGGAGGTTTTTTCCGTTTCCTGAAGCATGTCATTGCGCAGGGCATCCAGTCTTTCCACAAGGCGGTCAATGGAAAGGGCAGGCTGAATGCGAAGACAGCGAAGCATCAGTGTTTCCATGGCAAGCCTCGGGTGGGCTGCGTGGCGCATGGTTCCCTCTTCTGTCATTAGTATATCCATGAGCCTTGAAAGATAGTGCCCGGTCAGGGGGGATGCCTGATCCAGAAGAGCTTTTACGGCAGTCTCCGGCAGGTCCAGAATCTCCCTGCATTTTGCTGGTTCCACCTTAACCACCAGAAGGTTGCGGATGTGGGTGGAAAGGTCTGTGTGAAATTTTTTTAAATCCACGCCGGAATCATGGAGATCCCTTATGATGGAAAGGGTGTCTGCCGTATCTCCCTTAAAAAGAGCTTCTGCCATACGAAAGGACTGACTGCGGGCAGCAAGCCCCAGAATGGCGGCAACGTCTTCCCTTGCAGCCGGTGCTCCATGCAGCCCTGCGATGACACGGTCCAGAAGGCTCAGGGCATCCCTGACGGATCCGTCCGCCTCCCTTGCTATCATGTCTAAGCCTTCTTCCTCTATGGATACGGATTCCGATGCACAGAGCATGGCGAGATGGGCGGTCAACGCCGGTGTGGCTACCCTGCGGAGGTCGTGGCGCTGGCACCGGGAAAGAATGGTCAGGGGAATCTTATGGGGCTCTGTGGTGGCAAAGAAAAACAGTACATGGGCTGGTGGTTCTTCAAGGGTTTTGAGCAGGGCATTGAAGGCTGCCGTGGAAAGCATGTGAACTTCATCTATGATGTAGATTCTGTAACGGCTGTGGGCAGGCATGTAGCCAAGGCTTTCCCTCAGATCCCGGATCTGATCCACGGAATTATTGGAAGCACCGTCTATTTCCATTACATCCACGCCGTTTCCTGAAGTGATTTCTTTGCAGGACCGGCATTGATTGCAGGGGGAGGGGGCCGGACCTTCAGAGCAGTTCATGGTTTTGGCAAGAATACGGGCGATGGAGGTTTTTCCGGTGCCTCTGGGACCGCAGAAAAGAATGGCATGGGCAACCCGGCCGGCAAGGATGGCGTTCTGCAGGGTCCGGGTTACATGTTCCTGGGCAATGATTTCCGAAAAAGACTGGGATCTGTATTTGCGGGCCAGTACCAGGTAGGACATGGTGAACTCCTTGCCGTAGATGTATTTTGGGGTGGAGGCTCTTAAATAAAGAAACCCCGCCGCAGGGCAGGGTTTAATTTTAACGGCAGTATTTTTGTGGCGGAGAGGGGGGGATTCGAACCCCCGGTACGCTTGTGACGTACACACGCTTTCCAGGCGTGCACCTTCAGCCAGCTCGGTCACCTCTCCTTGTTTGAACACATATGCGTGTCAGACAGGAGTGAGTGATTACTTGCTTTTGGCTCCTCTGTCAACAGGAGAATGGAAAAAAGTTCAAATTTGCGGCCAGAGTATCTGTCGCGCCTCATCACTGTATACATCCGGGGCCTTGTAAAGGATAAGCGGGGGGGCGAGAGTGCATCCTTGTCCGGCACCCAGGGCTCCTTCCGCAAGGATAAGGGATGCCGGGCTTTGGGCTGTGGAGTGGACGTTCCGGATATTTTTCGGGATTATCCTGCTTATGGTCATGGCATAAAGCACTTCTGCGCAGCGTTCAGCTGGAAAAACGCAATGGAGTCTGCCTCCGGTTTTCAGAAGAGAGGCAGCCAGTTTTGTCCATTCTTCAAGATTTATATATATTTCATGGCGGGCTGCGGCTTTCTCGCTGCCCGGATTGGTACGGCCACAGTCTTTTCGGTAATAGGGAGGATTGATGAGAATGCGGTCAACTGGGCCGCAGAGTTTTTTCTGACTGAGAAACCGCATGTCCATTTCAAAGATATTTATGGTATCTTGCATTTGGTTTGCAAGTACATTGCGCCGGGCCAGAGATGCAAGCTCCGGTTGGATCTCAACGGCAGTGATTCTCAGATCCGGTTGTTTTTGTGCCATCAGCAGGGAAAGGATGCCGCATCCTGTTCCAAGATCAAGTATGTGTTCTCCTGCACGGGGATGGGTATGCCAGGCCAGCAGCAGGGGATCTATGGAGAAGCGGTAGCCTCTGCTGTGCTGCTGTATATGAAGGTTTCCGAGGCTGTCTGTGGTTAAATTATTCACTGCTGTCCGATGCGAAGGCGGATATCCCGGATTATGGGAGATCCGTATGCTGTATTGATGCGTTCTGTAATATCGGATTTTAAGAACTGCAGATGCTGCATCCATACAGAACAGCTGACGGAAACCAGAAGGCAGCCGTCACGGAAACCAGCAGGTTTTGCGTTTTTTGCAATCTCAGGTCCTACGGCAGCTTCCCATGATGCCCATATTTCCTGAAAATCTCCCTTTGCATAGCGGGAGCGGAAGGGTTCCAGTGTTGTGTTGAGTGCTGTGCTGATGTGGGTGAAACGTTTATTTTTTGGTCTTTGATTTATCATTTTATAAAATTTATTTGTAAAAAAGCTGCTTGTCAATCCATTGGATGTCTGTAAGGGGTCAGTGGATGTATTTTGTATTTTTCTTGACTTGGAAACCTTTGCATTTTATTTTGTAATAATGTACTTTTTGCTTTTATCTTCCGCTATTTTTAATATTCATAAATTAAATCTGTTTGCTCATACCCATAACTGCTTTTTTCTTGAACCACATGAAGAAAGCAGGCAGGAAATAATTAGAAGGGAGGATGTGGTCTTTTGTTCTGAATTTGGAAAAAGCAATTAAAACAAGAGTGTTTTTTTGATGGTGAAATGAAAGTTGGTTTTTTTAACCATTTGAATTTAAGGATGGTTTTTTTGGTTGGAAACGGTTAAGGGTTGTGCCCCCTTTGGGGATATTTAAACCTTTTGGAAGGAAGATGCACATATGAATTGGGATTGGGATAAGCTCAGGGACAAACAGCAGCAGAACGAGCGTCGTTCTGGTGGTGGTGGCGCAGGAAAGCCACCTCAGGTGGATGAAATGGTGGAACAGTTGAAAAACATGAAGGTACCCGGAAGTCTGTGGCTTATTGTTCTGGTGGCCATTGCTGTTCTCATGGGGTCTACCATGTTTTACACCATTGGTGTTTCCGAGGTTGGGGTTGTTCAGCGCTTTGGAAAATTTGCAAGGATCACGGAACCCGGCTTGAACTTCAAGCTGCCTGCGGGAATTGAAACCGTAAACAAGGTGAGGGTCCGGCTGGTTTACAAGGAAGAATTCGGGTACAGGGAAAATATGGATGCCCGCAGCCGGTTTGCTGGCAGTGATATGGAAAATGCTGCCCTTATGCTGACCGGAGATCTCAATGTGGCGCTGGTTCCCTGGATTGTGCAGTATCAGATCCGGGATCCTTACAATTTCATGTTTAAGGTTCAGGACCCAAGGCAGCTTCTGAGGGATCTTTCCGAGGCATGTATGCGCCTTGTGGTGGGTGACAGAAGTATCAATGAGGTTATAAGTGCCCGTGAGGAGATTGCCATTGCTGCCCGGGAGATTCTTCAGCGGGAGCTGGACAAGGCGGAATCCGGGATACATGTGGTCACCGTAGAGATGAAGCGTACTAACGTTCCTGAACCTGTTCAGCCTTCCTTTAACGAGGTGAATCAGGCTACCCAGGAAAGGGAGCAGATGATCTACAAGGCCAAGGAAGAGTATAACCGGGCCGTTCCCGCAGCCAGGGGTGAAGCGGAACGTGTCATTCGTGAGGCGGAAGGTTATGCCCTGAACAGGGTTAACCGTGCTGAGGGTGATGCGGCGAGATTCAACAGTATATACGCAGAGTATGTCAGTGCAAAGGATGTTACGGAGCGTCGCATGTATCTTGAAATGATGCGGGAACTGCTGCCGACACTGAAGGATAAGTACATCATCGATTCGGATCAGGGCAATGTGCTGCCCTTCCTGAACCTTGGAAAAGAACTCGGGGTGAAGCAATGAATATGAAAGGTCTCATTGGCGCAGTTCTGGTGGCGGTTCTGCTGCTGGCCTATTCTGCGGCTTTTGTTGTGGATGAAACGGAGCAGGCTGTCATAACACAGTTTGGCCGTCTTGTGGGGGATCCCATTGTGGAGCCGGGTTTGAAGTTCAAGGTTCCCTTTGTGCAGGTAGCAACTTTTTTCCCGAAGAATCTTCAGGCATGGGACGGAGATCCGGGACAGATCCCAACGCTTGATAAAACTTATATTTATGTGGATGCCTTTGCCCGCTGGCGCATTGTGGATCCTGTGAAATTCTTTCAGTCCATTGGCAGTTTTTCCCTTGCCAAAGGTCGTCTGGATGAAATTATTGATCCTGCCATCCGCAACCTTGTGACATCCAATGCCCTTGTGGAATCCGTTAGATGGACTAACCGTGAGATGGACCCATGGGTGGAACTGGATGCCTTTGGTGAAGTGGAAACCATTGAAGAAGAACGGGACAGAACCGCTTTTGCCAGGGATGAAAGAGCCCGTGAAATCCGTGTGGGCAGAGAGAAAATTACAGAGCAGATTCTGGCTCAGGCCCAGCCCAGGCTGGATGTTTTCGGTATTGAGCTTGTGGATGTGAAGATCAAGAGAATCAACTACGTGGAGCAGGTTCGTGAATCCGTATATAAGCGTATGATTGCTGAACGCAGGCAGATTGCCGAGAAATACCGTTCCGAGGGTGTGGGGGAAGCCCGCAAGATCCGGGGTGATAAGGAAAGGGAGCTGCAGCTTATAGAATCCGAGGCATACAGGACAGCCCAGAAGATCCGGGGTACAGCGGATGCAAAGGTGGTTCGCCTGCTTGGAGATACCTATGGTGTGGATCCAAACTTTTATACCTATCAGAAAACACTTGAGACTTACAGGGAAGCCCTGGAAGGCAGCTCTGTGGTTTTTTCCACGGATTCAGATTTTATGAGGTTTTTGAACAGGCAGGGCGTGAATCAGCGTTAACTGCAGACGTATAAAAAAAAGCACCCGGAAACGGGTGCTTTTTTTTTGCCGGAAAAAGGCATGAAAATTATTTTTTTCTACGCTGATGGCGTGTACGTGCCAAAAGTTTCCGGTGCTTGTGGCGCCGCATTTTTTTTCTGCGTTTTTTAATAACACTACCCAAAATATCACCTCCAGTCTGAAAGGAAAAAAAATCTTGTTCATCGATCTTTCTGGCGAATCGATAAGTTGCTTTAGTAGCATGCGGCTGCTCTTCTTGTCCATATGATTTTCTGGAAAAACCATGGCAGCCCGGGAGGTGTTGATGAAACTTTGTGAAGGAACAGTGTTTTTTTCCGGTGAGATGCTGGAAGTTCTGGATATGGCACTGCCCGTTGCCGAAGAGTCCGTTGCTGGTTTTTATAAAATGAGTACGTCGGGCTGGGGGCGCCTGCGCTATGATGTGAAGACGGCAAAGGATCTTTTTGACCATGAACATGCAGGTCACGCCTATGCCCAGGTGTTGCGCTATGTAGGTATTCCATGGCAACGGAGTACCCAGGCTTCTGTTTTTACGGCCTACCGGATCTGTCTTCAGGATGGTTCCATTCTGCGCTGTCTGCGGGAGAACAGGCAGATCTCTGAATTGCCATTTCTGGTTTATATTCTTGTGCATGAACTGGTTCATGTGGTCCGTTTTTCAAGGCATCTGCAATTGTTTGAAGCTTCTTCGGAAGTGCGAATGCAGGAAGAAAAAAAGGTTCAGGAGGTTACGGACAGAATCGCCTCGGAAATTATGGTCTCCGGGATGGATCTTGTGCGGTCTTTTTTTTATGACAATGGCGGGTCTGGCTTGGATGTCTTTTGATTTCAAATGCTTGCTTCTTTGATTTCTTTTGTTGTCTATTCGGTATGTATTCTTGACAAGGGCTGAGAACTGACTATCTTTAGCTGTCTTTGGGATACCTGCTTTTTTTCTTAAAGTTTTGTGTCTTTTTTTAGATCAGGAGATTGTGGCATGCCTATTTATGAGTATGAATGTGCCCAGTGTGGACAGGTGATGGATGTATTGCAGAAGATATCCGATCCTCCTCTGACGACATGTCAGGGCTGTGGCGGATCTGTTCGCAAGGTTATGTCCCAGACGACTTTCCATCTTAAGGGAGGGGGCTGGTATGTAACGGATTATGGTGGAAACAAAGCACCTTCTTCGGCACCAGTATCGGATTCCGGTGCTTCTTCCGCTGTATCGGATACGGAATGAAATTCTGTGTCTGACCTTCCTTAAGAGAATCTTTAGGGTTCTGCATCGAATGGTGACGGTTTTTTTGTCTTAATATTTCCCGGAGTCGGGCTTTATGGTGCCTGTTTCCTGTTCTGACGGATGAAAAAAAGAGTACTTTTTTTTCATGGCACTTTACAAGTCTTTGGTCGTGATTAAAGTAATGACCGGATTCCGGAGTAATCCAAATGAATCAACTTTTTGCCCATTTTTTTTAAAAAGGAGAGATTTCAAAATGAACATCAGACCTTTGTTTGACCGTATTGTTGTCAAGCGTACCGAAGAGGCTAAAACCACTAAGGGTGGCATTATTATTCCGGATACTGTTAAGGAAAAACCCGCAGAAGGAACGGTTATTGCCGTAGGTGCCGGTCGCATGAATGATAAGGGAGAGCGCATCCCCATGGATATCAAGGTGGGAGACCGGGTGCTTTTCAGTAAATATGGCGGAAATGAAGTGAAAATGGGCGGTGAAGAATTTCTGATGATGTCCCAGGATGATGTGTACGCCATTGTGGATGAGGCCTGAGGCTTTAAAAGCTGTAGGTGACTTAAAAAACATATGCTGACATTGTTTTTGTCCATCAAGACCTGTTGCTCAGGTTCTGTTTTGATTCTTCAATAAAAAACATATTTGATTTGAATGGAGATATAGAATGGCTAAACAGATTATTTACGGTGAAGAAGCCCGCGCAAAAATGCTGAAAGGTGTAAAGACCCTTGCGGATGCAGTTGTTGTAACCCTGGGGCCTAAGGGTCGTAATGTTGTTATTGACAAGTCATGGGGTTCCCCTACGGTCACCAAGGATGGTGTTACCGTTGCAAAGGAAATTGAACTTTCTGACAAGTTTGAAAACATGGGTGCCCAGATGGTAAAGGAAGTTTCTTCTAAAACTTCCGATATGGCCGGGGACGGTACAACCACGGCAACGGTTCTTGCCCGTGCCATCTATGAAGAAGGTCAGAAGCTGGTGGTGGCCGGAAACAATCCCATGATGATCAAGCGTGGTATTGATAAGGCTGTAGATGTTGTCATCAAGGAGCTTGTCAAGGTAAGCAAGCCGACCAAAGACCGTCGTGAAATTGCCCAGGTTGGTACTATTTCCGCCAACAGCGATGAAACCATTGGTAATATTATTGCCGATGCCATGGAGAAAGTGGGCAAGGAAGGCGTTATCACCGTAGAAGAAGCAAAGTCCATGGAGACAACCCTTGATGTAGTTGAAGGGATGCAGTTTGATCGGGGCTATCTTTCTCCCTATTTTGTTACGGATACGGAAAAGATGGTCTGCGAGTTGCAGGATGCCTATATTCTGCTCAGCGAGAAAAAGATCAGCAACATGAAAGATCTGCTTCCTATTCTGGAGCAGGTTGCCAAGATGGGCAAGCCCCTTGTTATTATTTCCGAAGACGTGGATGGCGAAGCACTGGCAACACTGGTTGTTAACAAGCTTCGGGGTACCTTGAGTGTAGCTGCGGTAAAGGCTCCCGGCTTTGGTGACAGAAGAAAGGCCATGCTGGAAGATATTGCTGTGCTTACCGGTGGTCAGGTGGTTTCTGAAGATATGGGTATTACCCTTGAGGGCCTTCAGCTGACGGACCTTGGCAAGGCCAAGGGCATCTCCATTGATAAGGAAAATACCACCATCGTTGATGGTGCAGGTTCCCGTACGGCTCTGGAAGCCCGTGTAAAACAGATCCGCGCTCAGGTTGATGAAACATCCTCTGACTATGATCGTGAGAAGCTTCAGGAGCGTCTGGCCAAGCTCATCGGTGGTGTTGCCGTTATCAGCGTTGGTGCTGCTACGGAAACGGAAATGAAAGAGAAAAAAGCAAGGGTGGAAGATGCTCTTAATGCCACCCGTGCTGCCGTTGAGGAAGGTATTGTTCCTGGTGGTGGTGTAGCTCTGGTTCGCTGCATGGCTGCTCTGGAAAAAGCCAAGTTCAAGGCCGAAGACAAGCTGGGTGTGCGTGTGGTGATGCGTGCCATGGAAGAGCCCCTGCGTCAGATTGCCAATAACGCCGGTGTGGAAGGTTCCGTTGTTATTGACAAGGTAAAGAAGGGGGAAGGTGCCTTCGGATACAATGCCGCAACGGATGTGTATGAAGACCTTATTGAGGCCGGCGTTATTGATCCTACCAAGGTGGTTCGTTTTGCACTTCAAAATGCCGCAAGTGTGGCTTCCCTTATGCTGACCACAGAAGCCATGATCGCAGACAAGCCCGAAGAAAATTCCGGTGGTGGTGCAATGGGTGCCCCCGGAATGGGTGGCATGGGCGGAATGGGTGGCATGGGTGGCATGATGTAATGGTCTGATATTTTGTCTTTTATGAGTACCTGTTTTTTAAACCCCTGATGTGTAATTTTGTGCATATCAGGGGTTTTGTTGTTTTGATTACACGGGCTGGATTCTCCTTTTCTTGACAGCGCATACGGTGTCCTATAGGTATTGGATTGCATTATTTTGGGAGGTATTCAGTTTTTTTGCAGATACCCCGTTTTTTTTTAGGGAGTGATTATGGCCCACGATTCTCTGGATTTGCTGACTGTTCTTGGTTCTGCAGGTATTGTTGTAAAGCTTGTTCTTCTGGTTCTTCTTTTATTCTCTGTGGTTTCATGGGCGATTATTTTTATAAAATTTTTTTCATTGCGCCGTGATTATCAGGAATCCCTTCGTTTTCAGGAGTTTTTCTGGAAAAGCTCCAGTCTTTCGGATGTCTATGCAAAAATGAAGCATATGGGTGAAAGTCCTGCTGCCCGCCTTTTCCGGGCTGGATATAAAGAATTGAATGCCATGGGAAGGGCTGGGGGAGGGCAGGGTGGCGGCACAGGTGTTGCAGGTCTGGATACTTTAAAGAGAACGCTGGACCGTACCTGTTCTGCAGAGGTTACCAGGATGGGTCAGCTGGTGTCTTTTCTTGCCACATGTGGAAATACGGCTCCCTTCATTGGCCTTCTTGGAACCGTATGGGGAATTATGGAGGCTTTTCACGGTATAGGGTTAAAGGGGTCAGCCAGTCTGGCTGTGGTGGCTCCGGGTATTTCAGAGGCCCTTGTTGCAACGGCCATTGGACTTGGCGTGGCTATACCTGCCGTGGTTGCCTATAATACCTTTTTACACAGGATACGTACCATTGGCTCGGAGCTTGAAAATTTTTCTGCGGATTTTTTAAATGTGGTGGAGCGTGATCTTCACCGTATCCCGGGAGAATCCTGATGGCCGGAGGCCTTAAGAATGGTGAGATGATGAGTGATATCAACGTGACTCCCTTTGTGGATGTCATGCTGGTATTGCTGATTATGTTCATGGTTACGGTTCCCATGCTGCAGCAGGGCGAAGAAGTTAATCTGCCCCAGGTGGATTCTGCGGCATTGGAAGAATCTGCTGATCCTCTCGTCCTTGTGGTGGACAGGGATGGAGTCGTATGGATTCAGGATGTTCGCATTGCTCCCGGCTTTCTGGAAAACCGCATGGCAGACCTTCTTCGCGGGGATCCCGATGTCCAGGTTCTTTTAAAGGCTGATGCAGAAGTGCCCTACGGCAGGGTTGTGGAAGTGATGAATGGAGTGCGTAAGGCGGGGGTCACGCGGCTGGGCATGTTGACCCAACCCATTGGAGATAAGGTTAAATGATGGTTGCAGGCATGGTGTCCGGTCTGGAAAATCGTTTCGGACTCTTTCTTGCTGTATCTCTGGCAGCCCATATTATTTTTTTTGGGTCTACTATTTTGTTTCCCAGATGGTTTGGTGTTGCCGTTCCCCAGAAGATCAGTCCTATGCTGGTGGATCTTGTGGCCCCGGTTTCTTCTTCGGGACCTGTTACAGCGCAGGCTCCTGCTGCTGCGGTTCCTGAGAAATCACCTGCTGTTTCAAGACCATCTTCTCCGCCTGAGCCTTTGCCGGTAAAGTCTCCGGAAACCCTTCGTCTGCCTTCTGAAGAAAAGCCGAGGGAAACGGTTTCAAAAAAACATACCGAGGACCCCATTCCACTGAAGCGACCCAGTGTACCCCAGAGATCCCGTCCCTCGGCGGAAGAAGTCCATCGGAGCCTGTTGGATTCTGCTTTGGGAGATATGGCAAGGAAGGTGGAAGAAGGAAGACCAGTGGCTTTACAGGAAGCTCTTGAGAATCTTGAACGTCAGGTTGCAGAAGCCCCTTCGGGCAGAGGTGCAGGGCCAGCTGGTACACAAGGTTCAGGTGGGGCAGCAGCTGGGCGAGCCAGGGATTTATATATTTCCCTTGCTGCACATAGGGTTCAGCAGAATTGGGCCTATGCAGGTTCAGGCCGTTCTGATCAGGGAGCTGTTGTGGTTTTTGAAATTAGCCGGGAAGGTCGTGTAAGAAACCTCAGGTTACAGCAATCTTCCGGAAACAGGCACATTGATGAGTCAGCACGCAGGGCCATACTGAAGGCTGAGCCTTTTCAGCCTTTTCCCGAGGCCCTGTCCGATGAGCGTATAGCCATTGGTTTTCGTTTTACGGATAAAGGGGTGGATCTGTGACAGGGAATGGCATGAAAAAGAAAAACTGGAGTTGTGCGGCAGCTTTTACTTTGATTCTGGGTCTTCTGATTATATTTCCATGTCCTTCATTTTCCATGGATGAAATTCCCATTATTGATATTCAGGCTCCTTTTTTGCGTAAAATTCCCATTGCCATACCGGCTTTTGTATTTTCCGGAGAACAGGAAACTCTGCGGGATGTGGGTGAAAAAGGTGGGGAATACTTTGCCGGTGCTGTGGATTTTTCAGGTTATTTTATGGTGCAGTCAGCCCATGATAAGCCGGGTTTTCCAACGCTGGATGGTATTGTGGCATCTAAAATCGATTTTTCCATTTGGAAAAAACAGGGAGTGGAACTTCTTACCAGTATAGGTCTTGTCCTGGCCGGGGATGGTCAACTGGAAATGGAGTGCAGGCTTTTTGATGTGATTCAGGAAAGTCTTGTGGTGGGTAAGCGTTATCGGGGGCCGGTATCGGATTTCCGCAGGATGTTCAGGCTTTTTGCCAGTGAGGTTCTGTTTCAGGTAACCGGACGTCAGGGTCTTTATGAAAGCCGTCTGGCTTTTGTGTCGGATACCACAGGGCATAAAGAAATTTATATCTGTGATTATGATTGCACAGGGGTGCGGCAGATTACAAGGGATCAGAGTATAGCCCTTTCACCGGCATGGTCTTCCGACGGGAACTGGCTGGCCTACACTTCCTACAGAGAAGGCAATCCGGATCTTTTCATTAAGCATCTGGATGGAGGGCGCGGTGTTCATGTTTCCAAGCCCGGCTTGAACATTACTCCGGCCTGGGTTCCGGGTGCTTTTCAGTTGGCTGCTACCCTCTCCTTTGAAGGGCATCAGAATATTTATTTGTTGACCGGTCATGGGAAAGTTATTAAGAAATTAACCCATAGTTGGGATATTGATGTATCTCCCGCCTTTTCTCCCGATGGAAAACAAATGGCTTTTGTGTCCAGGCGATCGGGATCTCCCCAGATTTATTTGAAGAATATGGAATCCGGAAGGGTTCAAAGGCTGACCTTTGAGGGTAACTATAATACCTCGCCTGCTTTTTCACCCGATGGCAGGAATCTGGCCTTTGTGGGGATGCGCAGGGGCGAGGGAATCAATATTTACCGCATGGATCTTGATGGGCAGAGGGTTGTTCAGCTGACACAGAATTCCAGAGATAATGAAGATCCGACCTGGTCACCAGATGGCAGCCTGATTGCGTTTACATCTTCCAGAGAAGGTGTGTTCAATCTTTATGTCATGACTGCCTACGGAACAGATCAGCGTCGTTTGTTGTCCATGCCCGGCGCTCAGACTACGCCGAGATGGTCGTTGAAACCTGTACGCTTTGAATAGTAATAAAGGAGGATGTATGTCTGTGAAATCGTGGGTTCGTTTTGGCCTGGTTCTGGCGGTTCCCTGTGTGATGGTGCTGGCATCCTGTGCCGGTAAAACCGGAGGTGCTGATCTGGCGGAGCAGGAAATGGCTGAGCAGCTGAGACAGGAAGAAGAAGCTGCGCGCCTTGCTGCTGAAGCAGAAGCAAGGAAAGCCGAGGAAGCACGCATTGCAGCAGAGCGCCTTGAAAGGGAAAAGGCCGAAGCAAAGAAAAAGGCGGAAGAAAAGGCTGCCTTTCTTAATCAGCATGTTCATTTTGAATTTGACAGCTTCGCATTGACTTCAGAAGCCATGAAGGTGCTGGATGCCAAGGTGGCATGGCTGAGGAATAATCCCGGAGTAAAAATCAGCGTTGAGGGTCACTGTGATGAGAGGGGAACAAGGGAGTATAACCTTGCCCTGGGAGACAGACGCGCCCGTAGTGTAAAGCAGTATCTGGTGGACAGTGGCATTGCTGATGCCCGTATTGCCACCATCAGCTATGGAGAAGAGCGTCCCCTGGATCCTGCTCAGAATGAAGCCGCATGGTCAAAAAATCGTCGGGCTCAGTTTGTTATCCGATAAAGCATGACTCTCAGGCATCCGGGCTATCCCTGACAGGGTAGCTCCGGATGTTTTTTTGGGGAAAAATCTATGATAAAAGCCAATGGGTGCAGTATCTGGATTTTTGTTGCTGCGGCCTTATTTTTTGTCGGTTGTGCGACACGGCATGAGATGATCGACATGGATGACCGCATCCGGAAGATGGAAGAATATCGTGAATCCAGGCTGCATATGGAGGATGATGTTGTTGGCCGCATGGGAGAGCTGGAAGCAAGGATGACAGCTCAGGAGCAGGATCTTAGATCCTCCTTTGCCCGTATGCGTTCGGAAATGGATCATATGAGGCTTGCCATTCAGGAACTACAGGGGAGTATGGAAGAAAGCTCTTTCCGGACGCAGGGTGTTACGGAAAAACGGAATCTTATTGCGGAGGAGCTTGCCTTTTTAAAGGACAGCCTGATGACCCTCTCCGGCCGGATGCAGCATATGGCAGATTATGTGGGATTTGAATCTTCAGCGGAGGCTGTGGAGGGTAAAAAAGCTGCAATCGTTGAAAAAAAAGGGGATAAACCCGATGCACCTGCGGATCTGGATACCCTTTATGCTGAGGCAAAACAGGCTTTTGACAATGGTCTGCTGGAAAAAGCCCGTGATGGATTTCATGAAATTCTGGCACGTTTTCCCGATGCAAAGCTGGCGGATAATGCACAGTTCTGGATAGGTGACATTTATTATCGTGAAAACTGGTATGAAAAGGCAATTCTGGAATACCAGAAAGTCATTGATAATTATCCCAAAGGCAATAAGGTGGCTTCGGCACTTCTCAAGCAGGGTTTTGCCTTTGAAAAGCTGGGACAAAAGGCCAATGCACGTTTGATTCTGGAAGAACTGCTTCGTAAATATCCGGGTTCCAGTGAGTCCCTTATTGCCCAGAGAAAGCTTCGGCAATTATGAGATGGTAACGATTCTGGGATTGGATCCTGGCCTTGCAAGGACAGGCATCGGTCTGGTCCGGGGGAGGGGAACCACTATATCAAGTTATTCCTTTGGCTGTATAGAAACATCCAAGGAAGCAGCTCTTCCTGAGCGGCTGAATAAAATCTATGGGCAGGTATCGGAACTTTTGACAGGAGAAAAACCTGATCTGATGGTTGTGGAAGATATTTTTTCCCTGAGGGAGTATCCCCGTTCCGGTATTATGCTGGGTAAGGTGACAGGGGTTTTACTGCTGGCTGGATGTCAGCAGGGAGTTCTGGTGCGGGAGGTGGCTGTGCGGGAAGCTAAAAAGGTGCTGACTGGCAGTGGCAGTGCCTCTAAAAATCAACTTGAAAGGGCTGTGCGTCATGCCCTGGGCCATGAAGGCGCCATTCGTCCCGATCATGCTTCCGATGCTCTTGCCCTTGCCCTTATTGGCCTGTTCCGTTTTTCATGATAACGGGAAAAAATAATTTGGAGTTCTATGATTGCCTATCTGGAAGGCACCCTTTTTAAAAAGGAAGAAGATCGTATTCTTTTGCTTGTGCAGCAGGTGGGGTATGAAATATTTCTTCCGGCTGTAGTTCTGGAAGCCTTGAAGGAGAAGGAAGCAGGTACGCCCTTGGCTCTTCATGTCTACTATTATCAGACAGAACGCCAGCCCCGTCCTGTCCTTATAGGTTTTCATGCTGAAAAAGAAAAAGAGTTCTTTCAGATGTTTCTTACTGTGGAAGACATAGGACCAGTTAAAGCTGCCAAGGCTTTTACCCAACCTGTTTCAGAGATTGCCCGTCTGATTGAAGCAGGAGATGTAAAAGGTCTTTCTACCCTTAAGGGTATTGGAAAACGAACAGCCCAGAAAATTGTCGCAACATTGGGGGGAAAGGCGGAACGTTTTCTCGATTTTGCTGTTACCAAAGAGGATAAAACAGTCGCTGCTTCAGAGGTTTACGCAAAGGATCTGATTCCAGTTGTAATTCATGTGATGACGGATCAGCTGGGTTATAAAGCCATGGAAGCGGAGAAACTGATTCATTCGGCTTTGAAGCGTTGCCCTGAGATAAGCAGCCCTGAGGATCTGCTGGAAGAAATTCTTAGGGGCAATATGCCGGGAGGCAGTAATGGCAGATGAATCCGGTTCCCCCCTTCTGTATTCATCTGGCGTTCGGGGTGTGATGAGTCCGGAAGAAAAACCCGAAGAAGAGATGGAAGCACATCTTTCCCTGCGTCCAACCCGTCTTCAGGAATATGTAGGTCAGTCTGAAACCGTAGAAACCCTTGAAATTGCCATTACTGCGGCCCAAAAAAGGGGAGAACCCCTGGAACATGTTCTTTTGCATGGGCCCCCCGGCCTTGGAAAAACAACCCTTGCCCATATTATTGCCAATGAGATGGCTGGACGCCTGACCCTTACTTCGGGACCTGCCCTGGAAAAGGCCGGAGACCTTGTGGGAATTCTTACCCATCTTGCCGATGGAGACCTTCTTTTCATTGATGAAATACACAGGCTGCCAAGGACTGTGGAAGAGTTTCTTTATTCTGCCATGGAAGATTTTGCCATAGATTTTGTCTTTGACAAGGGTGTGCATGCGCGTAGTCACAGATACCGCCTGAACCGATTTGTTCTGGTGGGGGCAACCACAAGGGTGGGCCTTCTGTCTGCTCCCTTGCGGGATCGGTTTGGAATTTTCAGAAGCCTTGATTTTTATAATGAAGCGGATCTGGTACGTATTGCCCTGCGCTCTGCAACTCTTCTGGGAATTCCGGTACTTCGTGAAGGTGCTGAAATGCTGGCAAAACGCAGTCGTGGGACGCCACGGATTGTTAACCGTCTTCTGAAGCGGGTACGGGATTATGCCGAGGTTCGTGGAGATGGTAAAATTCGTGCCGTCACGGTGCATGAGGCCCTGGCTCTGGAAGGAATTGATGCCATGGGACTGACGCCTCTGGACCGGCGCTATCTGCGGACCATACTGGATTTTTATGCCGGAGGTCCCGTGGGGATTGAAGCCATTGCTGCAACTTTGCAGGAAGAAAGTGATACGCTGGTGGATGTAGTGGAACCTTATCTGCTCAAGACAGGATTTGTGATCCGGACATCTGCGGGGCGACGTCTGGGGGCTCCAGCCTATGCTCATCTAGGGCTTGGCGAACCCTGTTAAAGATGCACAGGCACTAACTATTGTAACGTCACTTGCAAACAGCCTTGGAGTTTTAAAAGAAACTGTGCTGAACAGTTACGTTTTTTAAACAATGTCGCACTGGTTTGATGTAAGACGGAAGTTGTTATCGGTGAGGTGTCAGGGTTTTGTGCCCATGACTTGGAATAAATACCATAGGTGGTGGGGAAACATATATTCTATGCGGTACGTGAAGGTGTTTTTTCTGGGATTATGCTCCGTTTTTTTTGCAGTAAATTTTTTTGTTCATGCACAGGTTCCGGATGTTTTTATCTATACAGAGTCACGTCCCTTTACGGCTGTTGTGGTAGAAAAGGCGACACAGCGGTTGTGGGTGTATGGTAAAGATGAAAATGATCTTCTTTATTCAAGGCACAACTTTCCATGCTCCACCGGTGAGGCTGCAGGGGATAAACGTCTTGAAGGGGACAGAAAAACTCCGGAAGGGGTTTATTTTTTTCTGACTGAGTATGAAGAGCGCTTTCTGGCTCCGATTTATGGAACAGGTGCCTTTCCCATTGATTATCCAAATTTTATGGATCAGAGGGAAGGCAGAACCGGCAATGCCATTTGGCTCCATGGAACCAATAAAGCCCTGCGACCCATGGACAGCAATGGCTGTGTGGCCCTTGAAAACCATAACCTGGATGCCATGAAAAGGGACATAAGGCTTCTCAGGACTCCCATGATTATCGTCGAAAATCTTGGTTTCCATGGGGCATATCCACAGGAAAAGGAAGCTGAAAATTTAAAGAAGCTGATTCATGACTGGAAAAATGCGCTCAGAGGAGAATCCTACCATGCCTATCTTTCTGTGTATTCTGTAGATTTTCTCCCGGATATTTCCTGGTGGCCTGACTGGATGCTGTTAAGGGAAGAGCTTGAAGCTCAGAGCATGGATTTTACTTTTTCTGTTCAGAAGCTGGATCTTTTCCGTGTGGATAACCGGGTTACGGGAATATTTGATCTTTTTGTAAAGGCAGGAGAAACAAGTAAAAATCTTGGGACAAGGCTTCTTTATCTGGAGCCGGATTCAAGGGGTGATATGAAGATAGTCGGGGATCCCTGGTTGGCAGCCCCCGAATCGTTCATACCTGTGGGTGACCCTTTAATGGCAGGCCTGAGCTCTTTTGGGAAGGACTGGAATGCAGAGGTTCTTATTGCAAGCATGGTGGATGACTGGCTTACGGCCTGGTCCAGCCAGAAAATAGAACCTTATGGTGCGTTCTATGCAGAAGGTTTCCGTTCTCAGGGCCGGAATCGACGGGCATGGCTTCGATATAAGGATGGCTTGAACCGCCAGTATGATTATATCCGTGTAAAACGGGAAGGGCCTCTGGATATCCGCATGCGGGGAGCAGGAAGGGCGGAAGTACGTTTTGTACAGAAGTACGAGTCCAGTGGTTTTGAAACCCGGGGCCGTAAGCGGCTTGACCTGATACGTGAGGACGGGCGATGGAAGATTTACAGAGAGATTTGGGAAGGTTGAAAAACGAGCATTCGAAACTGCCATCCATGGAAAGTTCGCCGCGGGAAAAGTGGAGCTTTCTTCTGGTGGGAAGTCGGGGACGTGTGCTGCGCCTGCACCTTGGGTGGGGGCTGGCCATGGCTGTCGGCTTTGTTTTTTTCATGCTGCTGATGATTTCCGGAGCCTTGTATCTGTTCAAATGGGAATGGGATTTTGGTGATAAATATGCTTTTTATGGCGGGCTTGAGCAGGAAATACAGGCTTTACAACGGGAAAATAAACGATTGATGGCCAGGGTGGCTTCCCTTGAAATTACCCTGGAAAATCCTGACACCTACTTTGGGGAAGAGGACAGCTGGTCTAAGGTATGGGGTGTTTCGGAGCAAGGGGAGGTATCGATTCCTGAAGTTATACAGCCGAAGAAAATGCCCCCGGAACTAACCGGCGCTCCTCCGGTTCCCGAAGTTGATATAGCCTTTCCCATGGTGACCCTTGACAGTTATCGGGCAGGTATCCGGGGTGAGACCTATGGTGCTTCTTTTAACATCCGGAATATCCGTAACGATGCCGTTGTTTCAGGCTACATTGTATCGGTTCTGATACCAAAGGAGCCCTCTTTCCTTTATCCTGCATCGCCTGCCATGGAAGTGCAGAATGGAAGGCCCATGGATCCTAAGCGGGGTCAGTTTTTTTCCATCCGCAATTTTAAGGACGTCCGCTTGCGTTTCGGGCATCTGGACCCTGATCTCTTTCAGGCTAATCGTATTTTTGTATTTAATGAAGCCGGAGCACTGATGCATGTTGAAGACTTTGAAGTTGTCGATAATCCGTAATTGTCTGTTTTTTGGTATGTTCTTTCTTTTTGTATTATGGGTTCAGGTTGCTGCTGCCAATTGTGGGGTGCGGACCTGGTTCGCAGACACGGAATATCCTCTGGATGTTTACCGTATCTGCGGGAAAAAAGAAGGAAAAACCCTGATGGTTATCGGTGGTATCCAGGGAGATGAGCCAGGAGCTTTTCTTGCTGCGGACCATTATGTGGACATGGCCCTTGAAAAGGGCAATCTTATTCTTGTTCCAAGGGCCAACTTCTCTGCCATTCTGGAATACCGCAGACAGATACATATGGACATGAATCGCAGTTTTGGAGAAGCAGTGAGGCAGGATACCTATGAGATCAGGGTGGCGGAAATTCTAAAGGCTCTGATGGGAGAAAGTGATCTTCTCTTAAATCTTCATGACGGATCAGGTTTTTATTCGCCGGTGTGGATTTCTCAGGAACGGAATCCTTTGAGATATGGACAGTCTCTGATTGCCGACGCTGCCCTTTACCCTGGAAAAGACGGGGCTCTTCTGGATCTTGCTTCCATCGCAGGGTTTGTTGTGGATAAAATTAACCTGCAGATTGCAAATGATCTGCATCATTTTCATTTCAATAACCACCGAACCCTTGAAGAGGACTCACCCCACAAAGAACAGCGGAGTTCAGCAACTTTTTATGCCTTGACCCGGCATGGTATTCCTGCCTTTGGTGTGGAGACCAGCAAGTCCCTTGTGCTTGAAGAAAAAATAAAACACCATATTTATGCAATTAATGCCTTTATGGAATATCTTGATATTATTCCGGAATATCCTTATGTGCGGACGGAGTCTCCGGTACTGGATTATCTGATTATTGAGATGGAAGGCTCACCTCCCATTGTGGTGGGTAAGAATGAGGTTCTTGAGGTTCCCTTAGGGACTGTCATTCGTGTTTCCCATGTCGCGGCAAATTATTCCAGGGGTTTTTCCGTACGCATGGACGGTTTTGAGGGTAAAAACCTTTTGGGTGAAGCACTTGTGATTGAAAAGCCTGCACGGATTCGTGTTTTTAAGGATCACGAGCCCTGTGGTTCAGTGGCTGTTTTGCCCGTAGAAAAAAAAGTTAAGCCGGATTATGCCGTCAGTAAGCCCGAAGGAGAAGGCCTTTATTATCAGGTCCGTATAAACAGAGACCTGATGTGGATCGAAGATGGCAGCCTTCTGGATGTGCCCCATGGCGCTGTTTTTGAAATTGTTAAGGTTGAATCCGGTGTTATTGATCCTGTGGACCTTGTGGTGAATTTTAAGGGTTTTGTGCCGCCGGATGTAGATGTGAATACAGGGGAGGACCGGGGGTATCCCATTGACACGGCAAAGGATCTCTGGATTCGCTACTCCGAAGGTCACGGGGGGAAAATTTATCCGGTGGAGACTTCACTTAAGGGAGAAAGAATTGGTGGCTTCAGGATTCGTCTGGTTACAGGAGCTGTTTCCGGACAGGATGCTGTAGATCCTTAAAGGTCTGTTTATAATGGATCAAGAACGGTCAACGGAAATCTTTTTGTATCTGGTCGCCCTTGTACCGGATTCTGCCATGTCAGAATTTGCTGCAGGACGATGAGGAGGGCACCATGAAAGAGATGTGGCATCGTTTGTTTGTTAAGAATATGGCCCGGGACCAGAAGGATGGAGAAGGGGCCAGCTCTGTTTCCGGGGCCTTGGTGCCCTCCCTTTCAGCCGGGAATCAAAGGAGAATACAGGTGGGCAAGGTAAAAAATTTATCAATTATTGACAGTGACCTTCGGGTGGAAGGCGTTCTCAATGCAAAGGGACGGCTGGTGATTAAAGGGATGGTGAAGGGTACCATCGCCGGAGCAAGCGTTGTTATTGCTGAAGAGGGAAGGGTTTATTGTGATGCCACCGTGGAAGAGTTGACCATTGGTGGTATTTTCGAAGGAAATATTCAGGCCCGGGAGCGGGTGGTGATCCTTGCCACGGGTAAATGTGCCGGGACTGTGACCTGCAAGGATCTTGTGGTGGAGAGCGGAGGCATTCTTAATGCCGAAGTGACCTGTACCCGGGAAAGAAAAGATGAGAGAGGGTTGCTGGAAGAAAAGCCAAAGGAAAACAAGCATGGAAAGATGCAGGAAGATAAGCCTAAGGAGAAAGACGATAAAATCCGACAGGTTCTTTGAACTGTTTCTCCTTTTTACGTAAGTATTCAGCGCAATTTATTTTGAAATTCCAATGCTGTAATTGCAGCATCTTTGTGCTGTTGTAAGGTGTCTGTGCATCTGTCAGGCAGTTATTGGAAGTTGAAATAAAATATGCTGAATGCTTATGGGCCATTGAGAATTGCATTGATATCTGCATCTGCATTGGCAAAGGCGGCAAAGGTAATATCAGAAAAGTTGTATCCGTGGTGCTGAGCCAGACTTTCAAAAAGGGCGCGATAGCTGAGGGTAATACGCTGATCCCATTGAAGTCCCAGGATGTCTGCAGCTTCCCGGATGGCTGTTTTTTCCCCTTCGAGTTCTACAAAAAAACCAAAGGGCAGTTCGTCCAGACAGATTTCCACCTGTTGGAGCAGAAAGGTTTCCCTGAATTTTTCATAGATTGTTTTGTGTGTAAAGCCTAGGGTTGTAAAGGCTTTTTCTGCGTTATCAAAATCTCCAATGCTGGTTTCTGTTTCCCTGAGCACTTTGAATTCTCCATCCTGTCTTATACGGGGAGTGCTTTTGACGGTTAGGGTACAGGTGTCAGTCTGTCTCAGACGCAGCAGCACCCCTTTTTTTCTTAATTGCAGATCCGGTGTATCCAGAAGAATATTTTTTTCAAAGGCCCTGCCTTGGGAGATGGAATTTTTTGAAAGAATCCGGTTGCGGAACTCCAAAGGCTCTGATATATAGAATTTCACTTCGATTTCGAGGTCATTTTCCAAAAGATGCTCTCCGTGAATCGGGTTAATACAGCAGTTATGGGCAGGCCGGTGACCTGCTTTTTTTATGTGCCTGTTTAACCGGGCACGGGTCTTTCGTCAATCTTTGGATTGCCCCGTTTCCGAAGATAAATGGTTTTTTCCATTGACGGAATTCCTTAAAATGTATAGGAAATTTTGTTATTTTAATCGGGAGTGACAGCGGTGAAAAAATATACCTACAGTGCAAAAAAAGAAGACAACCAGGGAAAGTGGTGGGTCATTGACGCAGAGGATATGGTCCTTGGTCGTCTGGCATCTCTGGTGGCGGCCCGCATCCGTGGGAAGCACAATCCCCTTTATACTCCCCATGTGGATACTGGGGATTCCATTGTGGTTGTGAACATTGAAAAGGTCCGTCTGACGGGTAGAAAATGGGCAGATAAGACCTATTACCGTCACAGCGGCTATACGGGTAATCTCAAATCCATAACCGCAGAAAAGCTTCGGGAAAAACGACCTGAAGATCTTCTGCGTTTTGCTGTCCGGGGTATGCTGCCCAAAAACAGTCTGGGCCGTACGCTCCGTAAGAAATTGCATGTATATGCCGGTCCGACGCATCCCCATGCGGCGCAGCAGCCGGAAGAACTTAAACTGCAGTAACCCGAAGATATCCGGAGTATTCATATGGAACAAAACAGTTTTTACGCTACTGGAAAACGTAAAACCTCCATGGCCCGCACTTGGATTCGTCCAGGATCCGGTAAAATTGTGGTCAACGGCATGGAAGTTGAGAATTATTTCAGAATTGATACCCACCGTCTGATTCTTGGCCAGCCCCTTTCCATTACGGAAAGAACGGATCGCTATGATGTTACGGTAACCGTTAAGGGTGGTGGTATTTCCGGTCAGGCTGGTGCTGTCCGGCATGGTATTACCAAGGCCCTTGTGGAGGCGGAACCAGAGCTTCGGGCTATTTTGAAAAAAGCCGGCTTTATTACCCGTGATGCCCGGGCCAAAGAACGTAAAAAGTATGGTCAGCGCGCTGCCCGTGCACGTTTTCAGTTTTCCAAGCGCTAATTTTATATTTCAGCAATTGTTGTTTTACTTAAAAAAGGCGGGCCATCAGGTCTGCCTTTTTTGATTTTGGGGCAGGTGCTCAGGTCCCTGCCCTGAACCTTTTCAAGGTGTAGAGAAACCATGACCATAAGGATTGCAATCAATGGATATGGCCGAATCGGGCGATGTGTACTCCGTGCCCTTTATGAGTCTTCCGGTGATAGATCATTGCGTATTGTGGCCATTAACGAGCCTGCGGATATTTCCGTTATGGCTCACCTTACCCGTTATGATTCCACCCATGGCCGGTTTTCAGGTACAGTGGGCTTTGATGAAGATGCGCTTTTTGTCGAAGATGATATCATTACAGTGACCCGACAATCCACCATAGAAGGTTTGCCATGGGGCAGGCTGGGGGTGGATCTTGTAATGGAATGCACGGGGCACTGGATTAGCAGGCAGGATGCAGAAGCCCATAAGGCCTGTGGCGCAAAGAAAGTGCTTTTTTCCTGTCCAGCAGCTCCGGATGTGGATGCCACCGTGGTTTTTGGTCTGAATGAGAAAAGCCTGTCCGGATATGAAACTGTTGTTTCCAATGCATCCTGCACTACAAATTGTATCTGTCATCTGATCCATGCTCTGGATCAGTCTCTGGGTATTGTTTCCGGTGTTATTACGACAACCCATGCCATGATGAATGACCAGCCTGTGATTGATGCTTATCACCATGGGGATCTTCGACGTACAAGAAGTGCTGGTTATTCCATTCTTCCGGTGGAAACTGGTCTTGCCCGTGGCCTTGACCGGATTTTCCCCCATCTGAAAGGCCGTTTTCAGGCGGTCAGTCTTCGAGTACCTACCATGAATGTTTCTTTGATGCAGTTGACCGCAAGGGTCGAAAAGACTGTGGACAGAGAAGGTGTCAATGTAATTTTAAAAGAGGCTGCATGTAAAAAGCCCCATGTGATGGGATATGGGGAGGATATGCTGGTTTCCTGTGACTACAATCATGATGCCCGTTCTGCCATTGTGGATGGGACACAGACCCGCGTGGCAGGAGGACATCTCGTAACGGTCATGGCATGGTTTGATAATGAGTGGGGATATGCCAATCGTATGCTGGACACAGCTGCTGTTCTTGGGCAAGGAACTGATCCTGGCTGAAACAGGATTGTCTGCTCTTTGGCTGTACTTTAGTTTTTTTAGTTTTGTCCGATATATTTCCCATGAATCGTTTGTACCGGATGTTCTTATCCGGATTTATTCTACCAGCGATGCCGGGAATTGCCCATGCTTCGAACTCCATATTTACTGATGATTATTTTTATCTCTGCCTTGATGCTGACTCAGGAGTCTATGGCTGGGCCTCCTGATTTTCGTCTGGTACGCTGGGGAATGGGAAAAATTGCCGTAATGGCGGCAGAGAAAAATGTTCCGGAGCCGGTGTCAGGTCCATATCTGGCTTATAGGATCTGGCTGCTGGATCAGGAAGTTTTTTTGAGGTATCGTTTTGTGGAAAACAGGCTGCTGGAAGCAAGATACGTTTTTACACAAAACTCTTCCTACGGAGAAGAAAAAATCAGGCAGGTACTGGAAAGTAAATATGGGGCTGGAAAAACAGAATCAGAAGATCAGTCTCGATGGATTTGGGAGACGGAAAGAACAAAAATTCTGATGGATAAAACCGATGAGGGCTATCCCAGGGTTTTGTATACAGGCAAGGAGATGGCCCTCTGGTTTAATGATCGTCAGCAAAACCGTTTGCAGGAAGAGAAGGCAAAGATTCTGGATATGTTTTGAACCCATGGTTTTTTAAGGACATGCATCCGCTGTTGCGGGGCGGGCTGGTAAAACGGATCAGGCATTATGCTAGGACGGACATATGACACTGTGGAAATCCGCCATACTGGTAGTCTTTCTGGTGGGACTGCTTGCGCCTGTTTCTTTATATGCTGAGGAACCGCCTGCATGGCGTTTGCGGGACAGGGCCTTTCACGGGGAAGATAAAAACTGGCAGAAGAAAGATAAGAACCCTGAGGTCCGGTGGAGACAAAATGACCGCTCTTTTTTTACGAGGGATGAACAATGGCAGCGTAAGGCAGATCCAGTATTTTTGGAGAGAGACAGGGAGTGGATTCGCAGGGAAGGTATTCTATGATTTATTTTGTAATGAAAAATGAATATACTGAGAGAGCGCTGTCAGGGCATCGTCTGGTTGAAAGGAGCTGCTGCTCAGTGTAGGAGCTAAGAATTCAGTATATTGTGCAGGGGCAGGACAGGTATTTTATGGTTACGAAATTATCCGGGATATAATCTAGGGAAAATTGAGATTGTGTCCCTGAAATCAGGAGGCCTGATGATCCGTGTGGTTTTTAACCAGAAGGGGGGAGTGGGGAAGTCCACCATTGCCTGTAATCTGGCCGCTGTGGCCGCAAGCAGGGGAAAACAGGTTCTTGTGGTGGACCTGGACAGTCAGTGTAATGCTTCCCAGTATCTTTCGGGAAGCAGTGGTGTTCCGAATACAGGAATTGCCGACTTTTTTAAAGATCATCTTTATGTGAGTTTTTTTCCTTCGAAAAATTTTGAATCCGTAATCCATGCCACTCCCTTTGATGGCCTTTTCCTTGCCGCTGCCAGTCCGGATCTGGAGGAGATGGGACCTAAGCTGGAAAGTCGGTATAAAATGTTCAAATTAAAGGAAGCATTACGGCGTCTGGAAGGATTTGATGAGATTTATGTGGATACACCGCCTGCTTTGAATTTTTTCAGCCGATCTGCTCTGATTGCTGCGGATGCCTGCCTTGTTCCCTTTGATTGTGACACTTTCAGCCAGTATGCCTTGCAGACCCTTGCCCGGGGTATTGAGGAAATACGGGCAGATCATAACGAGAGTCTTCATATTGAGGGCGTGGTTATCAATCATTTTCAGGCGAGGGCAAGTTTTCCGGCAAAGGCCGTGGCTATGGTAAAGGAAGAGGGGTATCCTGTTTTTCCCGCATATATTTCTTCATCCATAAAAATTCGTGAGTCTCATTTTGCAGGGCAGCCTATGGTATATTTCGATCCAAAGCATAAGCTGAGCCAGGAGTTTGAAGCTTTATACTGTTGTCTTTCTTAAAAAAAGTTTTTTTCAGTGTTTATATTTTTGGTCGTGTACAGGTATTGCTGGTATGGTTTGGTTAATGATTTACAAAATCAATGTCTTGCTGAGTTTTTAGCCGGGATTGTAAAACGAGTTCGAAAACATTGATTACAATCGATTTATGTTAACGGAAGATGGACACACCTTATAATTAAGGTGTATATTAATTAAATGTCTTGCATGCTATAGTTCAGGAAAGGTTTGTTTTAAGTATGGATAGTGTTGTCTGGGGTGTTTTAGTTGGTTTTTTTCTGGGAAGTTTCGGTTATATTCTAACCCGGTTCATTATATCTCCTGTATTTCAGTATAGAAAACTCAAAAAAAAGATAGCTGCGGATCTTAAAATTATTGAGAGAAGTTCAAGAAAAGATGTTTTAAACAAGGTGGATATTTCAAGGATAGACGGACTGCGGTTGCATGCTAAAGTCCTTATCCATCAGATGGAGCTTGTGCTTCCACTCTGGTTCAGGCTTTCCCTTGAAAGGCAGAATGAAAATCCCCTTGAAGCGGCTTCTGAAATGATGACACTATCCGGAATCCGTACTCCTGAACATATGGAAAAAAGGATTCTTACGGTTCGCAGATATCTGCGGATTCAGGCCTGATCAGAGAAGGCGGCTTGAGTATCTTTTCTGCCTGCGGCCCCAGAAAAAACCGAGGAAAAGTCCGCCAAACACGAGGCTTCCTCCAATGAGCAGGGCCTGGTTACGGGTTTGTGTACGTAGGGCTATATTTTCATGGAGCAGAGTATCTCTTTCTTTTTCGAGGTGTTCTGCTTTTTCTTTGAGGTTAAGGTAGCCTGCGGAGTCTCTGATAATCTCTTCAAGTTTTTTTTGGGTTTCATCTAGAAGATCAGTGCTTTGGGCAAGGGCTTCTTTAAGATGCATGCGCTCCTGTTCCACTTTTTCCAGTGCATCGAAGGTGCTGGTAAACCGTTCTGTCAGGTTACGGTTTTCATCTTCAAGTTGAAGAACCTGTATTCTGAGCGGAAGTTTCCGGGTCAGGTATCTGCTTAATACCCATCCCTTTGTGGAGGCTGAGTCAAGGGTCTGAATATGGGACCATCCATCATTTTCTTCCAGTATTTTTACAGGGTGTCCGGATTCAATGAAGCGCAGGATTCTGTGAGCGGTGGTGGGGCCTCTACGGACGCTTATTTCAAGGGAGTCTGTCACATAGGCCTGCTCTGCGTGAAGGGAAGAGGGAAGACCTGGGACGAAAAGGAAAAAAAATAAAAGAAAAAAAGAGTAACGCATGAAATCCGGTCCTTGTGGGAAAACCTGCTCGCAGGAAATTGTTGGAAAAGGGTTTCTTTGTTTGTGTTCTGCCAGAGATATATTTTTCAGTCAGCCTTTCCGGAGTGTATAAGTAAGGGCGCAAGCCATGACAACTATGGACAGGGCCATGTGGCTATTCTGATAGGATTTTATAGCTGGAAATGAAGGAAAAGTAAATCTGGATCATGGCCGTCTGGCTTTTGCTGTCCCCTGACATAGACTTTTTCGCAGGAAAAAAAACGTGATTATTTTATGGAAATGACGCAGGGAAATTTTTCTTTTGATGCCATTGGTGAGGTTCATTCCTGTTTTCTTGAAAAATTCGGGATTCCAAGGCAGGCTGGCCTTGCGCCTTCTGCCTTTGCTGAAATCCATTTGCGGCCTGAATATGCTTCGGAGGAGGCTGTTCGGGGACTGGAAAAATTTTCCCATATCTGGGTTCTTTTTATTTTTCATGCCCATCTGGGAGCAGGCTGGAAGCCCACCGTGAGACCGCCACGGCTGGGAGGAAACAGACGTATGGGAGTTTATGCCACCCGGAGCCCTTTCCGCCCTAATCCCATAGGTCTTTCTGTGGTCAGGCTTGACAGGGTTTCGGTAAATGATGGTAGTGTGGTGCTTTTTGTCTCTGGCGGAGATTTTGTGGACAGGACACCTGTTTTAGATATCAAGCCCTATCTTCCCTATGGAGATGCTGTTGAGGGGGCATCAGGAGGCTTTGCTGTGGATTGTCCGGAATCCTGCCTGGATGTATATTTCAGTCCGGCCGTTCATGCACAGTGCCGGGCCGATGTCCTTGCCGGCAGACGGGATTTAAGGCCTCTGATTTCTGAAATTCTCTCCATGGACCCTCGGCCAGCTTATTCCAGAAGATCCGGCCCTTTTGGAACAAAGATAGCCGGGTATGAGGTGCGGTGGTTTTTCAGGGAGCAAGGTGTAGAGGTGACAGAGCTTTTTCCTCTTTAAGCCGGATTGAATACCCTTTATGGGCTGTTTGTTTTCTGGCAGACCGGCGATTTTTTGACAGTGTGCCGCTGTTTTTGGCTGTTCAGACGGACCGCATAGAGTATAGGTGCACAGGCCCCAGGCTATTTGCCGTGACGCAATCCGGCACTCAAGCTGAAAGGCCCAAGCCCCTTACGGGAGCAAAAGTGCTTAGGGATCTTGAGTGCCGGACAAAGCTCTGATCCGAAACGATTGCAATGTCACTTGCAAACAGCCACGGAGCCTTGCAACAGTACGAAGCTGCTGCAACTATAGCATTGGCAGTTCGGAATAAACTGTTCTGAATAATTACAAATACACTTTTAGTGAGGCTATGGTCCGGTTTTTGCTTTTTGATAGGCAAAGGAAATAAGGTGGCCAGCCGGGCACCTGCAGGGGTCTTGAAAAAGACCCTGTCTTTTAACGGAGGCCCCAAGGAGGAAGTCTGTCATGGAGATCATCGGTATTGATGTTGGATTTGGATTCACAAAAGTTACCAACGGCCGCAAGTCTTTATGTTTTAAATCGGTTTTGGGAGAAACTACTGACATTCAGTTCTCCACCGGTCTTGGCAACAAGGAGATTGTGGATAATCTCCACGTAAGTGTGGATGGTAAGGGGTATTTTATTGGTGATTTTGCCATTGCCCAGTCTTCCGTCAGGCAATTTACGCTGGATCAGGAACGCCTTCTGGAAGATTTTTTGCCGGTTCTTTCACTTACGGCAGCTGGTCTTTTTGCCGAAGAGGGTATCACGCTCAATGTCGTGACAGGTCTTCCCGTTGTTTTTTTAAAGCAGGACTATGAAAAAATGATAAAAGCCATGTCCGGTAAGCATCAGCTTGTGTATCACTGGCCGGACGGGAGTCGTGAAAGCCGTGATGTGACTATTAATGGGGTACAGATTATGCCACAGCCCCTGGGTACGGTTTTTGGTCTTCTCATGGATGAAAATGGTCGCCTTGTCAACCGGGGAATGGCGGATAAAAAAATAGGTGTGGTGGATATAGGGTTCAGAACTACGGATTTTCTTGTTTTTGATCGTATGAGCTATATCGAACGCAGCAGCTCAACGGTGGATATGGGCATGTCCCGAAGCTTTATGGCCATATCAGAAAAGCTCAAAAGGGAATCCGGTGTGCAGGTGGAACTGTATCGTTTGTATGAGGCCGTGGAAAAGGGGACCATACAGATTCGGGGTAAAGAATATCATATTGCTAATCTCAGGGATCGGGTTTTTGCAAGGGCGGCTGAAGAGCTTGCGGGTGAAATTGGACGCCTTTGGTCCGATGAATGGGATATGCACGGGGTTATTCTGACGGGAGGCGGGAGTCAGGCACTTTCTTCTTTTCTTGCTCCTAAACTTGAAATTCCCGTGTTGCCGACGCTTGAAAAGGTTACAGATCCAAGATTCTATAATGTGGACGGATATCTTCGTTTCGGGAAGAGCAAATGGCGGAAAACTCCTGTTCCTTTGCCTTCTGCTACTGCTGTCCCTGCTTCAGCAGCTGCAGAATCTTCTGCAACTCCCTCCAGTGCTGCTGGAAGATCATAGTCCGGTGGTAAGGGGACTTCATGGGGATTTTTTATTTAAGGATAATGCAGGTACTGCTTTATGGCAGGATACCCGTGTCATCCTTTTTTTGTCCGGGCTACGAAGTTTAATTGAATACACTGGAAGAACAAATCTTAAAATTAAGGAAAACGTTGGGAGATCTGCTGGAAACCATCGAGTATATCAAAAAAAATTTCCACAAGCTCAGGGTCGAACTGGGTCCCTTTACCTTCCCTTATCACTTCCAGTACACGCTCTTCTTTCCAGGCTTTTTTGTATACCCGCTGATGGGACAGGGCATCATAGACATCTGCCAGTGAAACAATTCTGCCGAAAATGGGGATTTCTTCTCCCTTGAGCCCCAGAGCTTTTCCGCTTCCGTCGGTTTTTTCAGGCAGGGGAAGCCCCGTTGTAATGTCTGTATGGCCGGGATATCCTTTGCCATCCCATCTCTCATGGTGGGTTAGAGCCACCTCTGCTGCGTCATTGTCAAAGTCTGAATGAACATCAAGAAAAAGTCTGGCTCCATGGAAAGTATGGGTTTTCATGGTTTCGAATTCTTCTTCTGTCAGTCGTCCGGGTTTTTTCAGGATGCCGTCAGGTATGGCAACTTTACCCACGTCATGGAGCATGGCAGCCATACGGAGACGATCTCTTTGTCGTTCAATGACAGTTTTATCCATCCCTCTGCGTTTTGCCCAGGCTTCATATAGCAGTACGGAATAGCTGGCAACCCGATTGACATGGGCTCCGGTTTCCTTTGGATCCCTCATTTCTGCCATCTGAATCATGCGCAGGAGGATGGAGCGTGTTAGGCTGGCCCGCTCCAGAGCCATGGAAGCGATGGATGCAAAATGTTTCAGTATGCGGGTATCTTTATTTTTGAAGGGGCGGACCATGTTTTCCGGCCCCATGGGGTTGAGAATCTGAAGAACACCAAGAACCTTCTGGTTGATATCCCGAAGGGGGAGGGTATACATGGAGCGGCTCCTGTAATGTGCCCGGATATCAAAGGAACGGGAAAAGCGGTAGGGGGCTGTTTCGGGGATCTGATATACATCATCAATGCACAGGGCCTGATTGTGTAAAGCAACATAGCCTGCAATGCTTCTGTCATCTATGGGGAGGGTGAAGCTTGTATATAATAGCTTTTCATCTTTTGCCAGCTTGCGCTGCAGGGTGTCATTCTGGGTGTAGGCAAAGCGGAGAGTGTCTTTTTCCCGGATATAGATGGAGCCGGCATCGCCATGGACAAAGGTTCTGGCTTCGGTGAGGATGCGTTCCATGAGAATGTCCAGATCCTGAATGGCTCCCAGATCGCAACCCAGTTGAAGCAGTCTGTTCCGTTGTTCATTTTCATGCATGGCGGCTCCTTTCTCTTTGTCAGCGCATACCTTCATAGGGGTACCAGTCGCCGGAACGGAGACGCTCTACCCTGTAAACAAGGGATTCTCCTGATAAGGTATCAAAGATGACCTTTCTTCCTCTGTTGCCGCCTGTATCTGCTACACTGACGGTAATTCCGGCTTTTTCCAGGAGACTCTGGGCAATGTTAATATTTTTTTCTGCAACCTTCTGGGCTTGTGGCATGGAAGCGTGGACTGCGCCACCAAAAATCATGGCTTCAAGGTGTTTTCTTGATGGTTGTTCTTTGAGAAATATGCGGATGAGTGTTGAAGTTGCCACGTTACCATAGAAGGTGGTGGCATTTTTTGCGTCCGGAGCATGGGGGTAGAGGAAATGGTTCATGCCCCCTTTTTTGTTTTTGCGGTCAAAGAGAGCCACGGCAACACAGGACCCAAGGACGGCGGATATCACTGTGCCTTCGTCCGGAATAAACAGAAAGCCGGGGCGTAAAAGATAGCTGGGCAGGATTTCCTGATTATCAGTCATGAAAGCCGCCTGTAATAGAAAAGGAGGAGGGACGATGAAAAAAAAGTCCCTGGAAATTTTATTTCAGTCATCACTTCCGTGTTTTTGCCGGTTCAGTCGGCCCATGGTAACTTTGGCCTCCCTTTCTTTGATGGCATGGCGCTTGTCATAGGTTTTTTTACCCCGTGCAAGAGCCAGAGCTACTTTCACTTTTCCCTGCTTGAAATAGAGCTTGGCAGGAATCAGAGAATAGCCCTTTTCTTTTGTTTTGCCAATCAGTTTGACGATCTCGTATTTATGCAGAAGCAGTTTACGGGTACGAAGGGGGTCGTGGTTGTTATAATAGGCATGGGTATAAGGGCTGATGTGCATCTGCATGAGAAAAACTTCACCGTTTTTTATCTGGGCGTATGCATCCTTCAGGTTGACCTGGCCGTTTCTCAATGATTTGACCTCTGTTCCCGTAAGAACGATGCCTGTTTCCATCACGTCTTCAAAGGTGTAATTATGGCGTGCTTTCCGGTTGTCCGTGATGATCTTGGTACCACTCACCTCAGTCTCCTTTTTTTACCAATAAGGCTTAGGTAAAATCCGTTTGCATGAATTTTCCGTATTTAAGTGAAATGGCGTCCATGATGTCCTGTGTCTGGCTTTTTTTAAGAAGAGATTCTGTAAAAATCTGACAATCATGGCTATCCATATTTCGTATCATATTCTTGATGGCCGGAATGGACTGGGGGTTCATGCTAAGCTCCCGGATACCCAGCCCCATCAGGACAGGAAGATGAAAAGGGTCCCCTGCCATTTCTCCGCACATGGAAACAGAAATCCCTGCCTTCTCCGCTTCATCCACAACTCGTTTGAGCATACGCAGAACAGCAGGATTAAGGGAATTGTACAGGTGAGCCACCTGGGGATTCCCTCTGTCAATGGCCAGAAGGTATTGTACCAGATCGTTGGTGCCGATGCTGAAAAAATCTACTTCATGGGCGAGTACATCAGCCATCACAACTGCTGAGGGTACCTCTATCATTATGCCCACAGGGATATCTGGGTTATTTCGTTTTTCTTCTTCGGCCAGTTCATTTGCACATTCTTTTAGAAGGGCTTTTGCTTCCATGACTTCTTCAATACAGGAAATCATGGGAAACATAATCTGTGCCTTGCCATAAGCTGCAGCTCTTAGGATGGCACGGAGCTGGGTTTTGAACACTTCTTTTTTTCTCAGGCAGAAACGGATGGCCCGCAGGCCCAGAGCTGGATTGGCTTCTTCCGGTGTAAGGGTGTAGGAGATGGCTTTGTCTCCGTTGATATCCAGAGTACGGAATGTGACAGGTGCGGGTGCCATCAGCTCCAGCACTTCCCTGTATTGTTCAAAAAGCTCTGTTTCACCGGGGAAGTTATTCCGGCTCAGATAAAGAAATTCAGTTCTTAAGAGCCCGATACCATCACCTCCGTGATCCCTCACGGAAACAACTTCTTCAGCCAGTTCAATATTGCCCAGTACCTGAATCTCCACTCCGTCGGTACTGACGGCAGGCAGATGGCTGCTCCGGGATATGGAAGCTCTGTGCTCTTCGAAACGGCGTTTTTTTCCTTCGTACAATAAAAGTGTATCGTCTTCAGGGTGGACAATAACACGGCCTGCAATGCCGTCCACAATAATAATATCGTCATTATGCAGGTTGGAAGTGGCATTGCCCAGTCCTAAAACACAGGGAATGCCCAAGGTGCGGGCAATGATGCTGGTATGGGATGCCGTGCCACCGTGGTCCGTTACAAAACCCATAACCCACTCCAGCTGAATCTGGCTTGTCTGGGCCGGAGAAATATCACTGGCTACAAGGATAACACGCTTGTTTATACTGCTGATGCTTTCTTCCTTGGCACCCATGAGATTGCGCATGATGCGGTCCGATACATGGACAATATCCGTAGACCTTCCCTGCAGATAGGGGTCTTCAATATCCTGAAACATGGCCCTGACTTCAGCTACAACATTTTTAAGGGCCCATTCGGCATTTACATTTTCCCGTTCAATGGTTTCCAGGGTACGGCCGTAAAGCATTTTATCTTTGAAAAGGACCAGATGGGTTTCGAGAATCTGTATATGTTCCTTCAGAGCTTCGGGGGTGGCCCCGATAATCTCAAGCAGTTCGTTTTTAGCGGTACGTACGGCGGTTTTAAATCGGGTGATTTCCCGGGCCTGCTGATCCTGGCTGATGCTGTACTGGGGGATAACATCCACACCCTCTCTGCCGACCATGTAAGCTTTTCCAATACATATACCGGGGGCACCGCTGATTCCCTGAAAAACGGCTTCTTTTTTTTCTCCCGTAGGCATGGGTTCTTTTATTCTCCAAATCCATTTTCGATCAGCATGGCAATGCTGTCGATAATGGGAAGATCTTCAGGATCTTCTGCGTAAAGGGTAATCCGGGCGCCTTGTCCGCAGGCAAGGGTCAGGATATCAATGATGCTGGTGGCATCCACCCGTTCTTCTTCATGGCAGATCCACACCCCTGATTTTGCAGTCTGGGCAATACGGGCAATGGCCGCAGCGGGTCTGGCGTGGATACCTGATGTATTGGTAATGGTAAGTTCTTTTGGATGCACTTTGGGTGTAAAACCATGAAGATCAAAAGGTTGTGCGGATTTCTCTTTGAAGAAACCGCTGCTGAGAAAAGCAGTCAGATTGTATACGCTTTTTTGGGGATTGCAACGTTCAAGTTTGAATCTTGCAGTGATATTATGAAACAGATATGGGGTTAAAAGGGTGTGCTTTAAAAAAATCTCTTTAAATACAATAAGGTGTAACGGGGTTTTTCTTTTGCCCCGTTACACCCCTCATGCTGCATATCCGGTTCCATATGACAGGGTACCCCGGAAAACGGAATGATTTCAATCTTGATATCTCAGATCCGTTTTCGTGGTGAGGCCTTAACTTCTGCCATCATTTACTTCATGGCATCTTTAAGGGCTTTCCCTGGTATAAATTTTGGAATTTTACGGGCAGAAATTTCAATTTCCTCCCCCGTCTGGGGATTGCGGCCCTTTCTTGCCTGACGCTCCATGGCTTTGAATGTTCCGAAACCAACGAGGGTTACTGGCTCGTTGTCGGACATGGCCTTTGTAATGGTTGCAAATATACAGTCTACTGCAGCCTGAGCATCTTTTTTGGAACTGACAACCTTTGCAACTTCTGCGACCAGATCACCCTTGTTCATGCAGAACCTCCTTGAATGTTAATCTTCGATAGTCATCGCTTTTATAGTGGCAGGACTAAACGTAGGTAGTGATTGAACGAAAGCTTTTTTATCCATAATGACTGGAAAAGAATGCGATCTTTCGGACATCAATCTTTTGGGTTTTAACAGCTACAATTATATTTATGGAAAATACAACAGGGGACAACCGAAATACTCAAAAAAAACCATGGTATTTAGGAAAGTCTTACGTATGCCTGGACAAATTACGTGCTTGTCTGGAGACTGTCAAGAAAGATTTTTATGAAATTTGGTTTGAAAATTAAAATGTTATATTGATTTTATCTGAAATATATGCATGTGGTTCCTGTGCAGCACAAGCATTCATTTGAATTTTTTAGTATAAAAAACAGGTAAACAGCGTTTCTTTAAGGATAAGATATAGCAGCTACTTTTATTCTGTGCAACCTTGATTTCCCCTGTGTTTCAGAAAATATTCCTTTTGCTGCTGCTTTTGGAAAAAGATGGTGCAGGCGCAAAAAAAACTTGACCGAAGGTCATTTTGCGGGTAGATGAGAGAAAGTTTAAAAAAAGAATAATCAATGAAAGGTTTTTATAGTGAACCAGACTTTTGCAGGCAGCTTTTATTGCTATTATTGGTGGTACTATTTTAGTATCGACCTGCCTGCACGTGCGCTGGAACAGAGAAAATAAAAACAGCAATCGTACCGAGGGTGGGTCGGCAAAACGACTCCCCACGGTGGCAATATAGGTATAATTTATAGAAGGGCCGTGGAGAGAAACTCTGCGGCCCTTTTTGCATATTTTAATATACAGGAGGCATTCAGCATGATCGGCAAACAGATTCGTATGGAACGTATCATTAACCGGGAAACGAAAAAAACAATTATTGTTCCCCTGGATCACGGTGTATCCGTGGGACCCATTGACGGTATCCGTAATCTGACCGCCACTATCCAGAAGGTGGCTGAAGGTGGTGCCAATGCCATTGTGGAACACAAAGGGCTGGTGGAGGATGGCCTTCGGGGCAGTGGTCCGGATATCGGTCTCATCATTCATCTTTCAGCATCCACCAGTCTTTCTCCCAAGCCCAATGCAAAAACCATTGTCTGCTCCGTGGAGGAAGCCATTCGTCTGGGAGCTGATGCGGTGAGCATCCATGTGAATCTCGGCAATGGTGATGAAAAGCAGATGCTCAATGACTTTGGACGTATCAGCTATGATGCGCGGAACTGGGGAATGCCGCTCCTTGCCATGATGTACCCCAGAGGGGAAAAAATTCGGGATGAGTACGACAAGGAAGCTATCAAGCATGCAGCCAGGGTGGGAGCAGAAATGGGTGCGGATATTGTGAAGGTTTCTTACACTGGTTCCGCAGAGTCCTTCCGTGAGGTGGTGGAGGGCTGTTTCAGGCCCGTTGTCATTGCCGGAGGCCCTAAAATGGACTCGGACCGTGATATCCTTGAGATGGTGAAGGGGGCAACGGATGCTGGAGGTGCCGGTGTTTCCATGGGGCGCAATGTCTTCCAGCACAAGAATCCCCGCGGTCTGGTCAGAGCTTTTTCTGCTATCATTAATAAAGGTGCCTCCGTTGAAGAGGCCATGATGATTCTGCAGGAAGAGGTTGTCTGAGGGTATTTTTTTGCATGTCCTAAGGGATACGAAAGTTGTCAATATACCTTTTTGAACCTGGTATTTCATTTCAGGCAGAGAATTTGAACTTCATATATGTGGTATATCGATGTTTTTCAAATCCCTAAGACTGTATGGATTTTTATTATTATAGGAGAGGCGGGTAAAGATGCGGGAAATATGGGTGAAAATTGCCCCTTGGAATAAGGAGCTGGTGCTCACTGCCCTTGAGGGCGGAGCCCACGGGCTCTGGGTGGAAGATGGCAGGGGGCAGGAAGTGGCTGAGCTGGCAAGGATTCCTGTGCTTGCATCGGATGGAGATTATATTCCCGGAGAAACGGCTGAAATTTTTAAAATTTCTGACGGAAGTCAGGAAGAGGCTGTGGCTGCTTTGTCTCTCAGTCGTCTTGTGGTGCTGGAGTGTACGGACTGGACCATTATTCCCCTTGAAAATCTTATTGCCAAAAAAGCGGATGTTATGCCCGTGGTGCGGAGTTTTGAGGAGGCACGCACGGCCTTTGGTATCCTTGAGGTGGGCGTCCGGCGGGTGATGCTGGATATTCAGGATCCTTTGGCCCTTCAGGCGGCCCTTTCCGGCTTGCAGGAGGTTCATGGCAGTGAAGTTCTGGAGGAGGCTGTGGTGACGGAGGTCAGGTCCCTTGGCATGGGAGACCGGGTCTGTGTGGATACCTGTACATCCATGCTGCCCGGCCAGGGTATGCTGGTGGGCGACAGTTCTTCGGCTCTTTTCCTTGTGCATGCAGAGACAGAATCCAATCCCTATGTGGCGCCCCGGCCTTTCCGGGTGAATGCCGGAGCCGTGCATGCCTATACCCGTGTGGACGGGGGGCGTACCCGCTACCTTGCCGAGCTTAAGGCCGGTGATTCAGTGATGCTTGTGGACAGTAACGGAAACACCAGTCCCGCTGTGGTGGGTAGGGTGAAGATAGAAAAAAGACCCCTCCTTCTGATCCGTGCTGAGGTTGCTGGAAGAGGTATCCATACCATTGTACAGAATGCGGAAACTATCCGCCTGACGGCACCGGGAGGCAGGCCGTTGTCCGTTGTGTCCATCAATCCCGGAGACCGTGTGCTGGTCTGTCTGGAAGAGGGTGGCAGGCATTTTGGTCATGCGGTGGAAGAAACCATTACGGAACAGTAGGGATGGGTGAAAACATGACTGAAGATATGGAAGGGGTGCGACAGGCGCTGGATCGCCTGCGTATCCGCATAGACAGCATAGATGATACCATCCTTGATCTTCTCAATGAAAGGCTGGAACTTGGGCGGGAGATAGGAGCTGTTAAGGAAAAGGCCGGGCTTCAGGTGCTGGACCGGTCCCGGGAAAAGAGTATTTTTGACCGCCTTGTGGCCCGCAGTGAGGGACGGCCTGTTTCCGATACCCTGATCCATCATTTATATGGCATTGTTATGGCTGCTACCCGTGAGGTGCAGCGTTCCCGGACCATCGCCTATCTTGGGCCGGAGGCCACCAATACCCATATTGCTGCGTTGCAGCAGTTCGATTATGCAGGCCAGTTTGTTCCCAGAACCACCATTGCCGATGTGTTTGAAGAAGTGGAAAAGGGAAGTTGTGACTATGGTGTGGTGCCCGTGGAAAACTCACTGGAAGGGGCTGTGAACCACACGCTGGATCTTTTGTTCCTCTCTCCCTTGAGTATCTGTGCGGAAACCTGCCTTGCCATTTCCCATGATCTTTTATCCCGTGAAACGGATCTTTCTTTAGTTTCCGTTGTGTATTCCCACCCCCAGGCTCTGGCCCAGAGCAGGCGCTGGCTGGCCCAGAACCTGCCCCATGCCCGTCTTGTGGAGATGGCCAGTACTGCGGCGGCGGCAAGAAAGGCAGCGATGGAGCCGGGTGCCGCTGCGGTGGCGGGTTCCCAGGCTGCGGCCATATACAACCTTCAGGTGCTGGCATCCCACATAGAGGACAGTGGTCGCAATACCACCCGTTTTCTGGTCATCGGGAGGGACGAGACTCGGCCCACGGGATCGGACAAGACAACCATCATGTTTGTTACGGCCCACGTACCCGGTGCCTTGTTCAGTGGTCTGAAGCCCCTGGCGGATCTGAACATCAACCTTGTGAAGCTGGAGTCAAGACCCACCCGTCAGGAAAACTGGAATTATTTTTTCATTGCTGACCTTGAAGGCCATCGGGAGGATGAACTCATCCGGGAGGCCATTGACAGAATGCGGCCGAACTGCCTTTTCCTGAAAACCGTGGGCTCCTATGCCCGGTGCAGTTTTTAAGGGGGAATGATGGATGCCGAGACTGCTCTTTTCGGAGTGATGGGTCATCCTGTGGCCCATAGTCTAAGCCCTGTGATGCACAATGCCGCCTTTGGTTTTCTGGGACTTAACGCCGTTTACCTTGCCTTTGATGTAAAGGATCCCGCAGGAGTTCCCGTTGCCATGAGAACGTTTGGTATCCGGGGCATGAGTGTGACCCTGCCCCATAAGGAAGCTCTCTTGTCACTGGTGGATGAGCTGGATCCCATGGCAGAGAAAATGGGAGCTGTGAATACTCTTTGTCTGAAGGATGATGGCAGAATTATCGGGCTGAATACGGACTGGTGCGGAGCCAGGGATGCCCTTCTGGAGGCAGGTCCCCTTCATGGGAAAAGGGTTGCCATTCTGGGTGCAGGAGGGGCTGGCAGGGCTGTGGCCTTCGGTATTCGTGAGGCTGGGGCTTTTCCCCTCATTGTGAACCGCAGCCGGGAAAAGGGGGAGGCGCTGGCCTGTGATCTGGGTGCTGATTTCTGTCTTCTTTCGAATTTTACGGGGATAGGTATGGATATTCTGGTGAATACAACCTCCCTTGGCATGCATCCGGATGTGGATACCATGCCTGTTCAGGCTGCCGTACTCCATGGGGGGATGGTGGTTATGGATATCGTTTACAATCCCAGAAAGACAAAGCTGATCAGGGCTGCGGAGTCCCTTGGATGCCGTGTGGTGGATGGCCTTGAAATGTTCATCCGTCAGGGGGCTTTGCAGTTTGAGTTATGGACGGGCAGGGAAGCTCCCGTTGATTGCATGCGGAAAGCCGTTGAGGATGTTTTATGAAAAACGAAAGTAATTATTCGTTATATCATTGGATTTAATTGTTATAATTTTAAAATAATGTTCCGTAGCAAGGCACCCTGACTTTTTGCGAGTGACGTTGCAATCGTTTCAGATCAGAGCTTTGTCCGGCACTCAAGCCATAAACCCAAAGCATGCGATGAAAACAATGGGCTTTTGCAAGCTTGAGTGCCGGAGTGCCGGAGTGCTATAAAAGCGGCAAACTGTCTGAGGCGCCACAAAGGCAGCGTGCTTACTAAAAAGTTCAAAACCAACTCGACATGATGTATATTGCTGCTTATGAAAAAACAAGACGCTAGAAAACTCGATCATAAGACCCGTGAGGCTATCCGTATACGCGCTGTCCAGCAGATCGAAYCGGGTGAAAGCCCAGAGGTTATCGCCAGGGCTCTGGGTTACCATCGATCCGCAATTTACCAGTGGATAGCCAAATACCGCAAAGGCGGCCTTGACGCTTTAAAGACGAAACCGATTCCAGGTCGGCCCGTTAAGTTCCATACCAAAGATTTTGATGAGCTTTTCTGGAAGATTGCGGATAAAAATCCTATGGACTACGGATTTCCATTTGCTCTGTGGACCCGTGAAATGATTCGGGAGTTTATCAAAAAGGAGTTCGATGTTTCCATAAGTAATGCCACTGTCGGTCGTCTTTTGAAAAAAATTGGTTTTTCGCCACAGAAGCCTTTAAAAAAAGCCTGACAGAGGGACGAAGACCGGGTAAAGGAATGGGTTGAAAATGAGTTCCCGGAAATAAAGAAACAGGCTGAAAAAGAGAATGCAAAAATCTTTTTTGCCGATGAATCAACCGTAAGATCAGACTACCACAGCGGGACGACCTGGGCTCCCACAGGAGTCACCCCAGTCGTTGAAAAAACGGGGGCTCGCTTTGGTATCAACATGGTTTCGGCCATCTCTCCCTCGGGGGAACTCCGATTCATGACCATTGACGGAAAAATGAATTCCGATAAGTTTATCTCATTTCTGAAACGTCTGATTTACAAGGCTGATTCTCCCATCTTCCTCATTGTGGACGGGCATCCTGTCCATAAATCAGGCAAGGTCAATAAATTTGTTGAAGAAACGGCAGGAAAGCTCCGCTTGTTCTTCCTGCCTCCATACTCCCCTCATTTGAATCCGGATGAAATGGTATGGGGATACCTGAAACATCACAAGATTGGAAAAATGGTTGTTTCAGGCCCGGAAGACCTCAGAAAAAAGGTCTTCTCCATCTTGAGATCATTGCAAAAGAAAACCGTAAGAGTTGCCAGTTTTTTTAGAGCACAAGACACCCAGTATATTTTAGCTTAATGTCGAGTGTGTTATGATCTTATTAGTATATGTCATGCACTCTTTCATGTTCTGCTTTCTGATAGTGCGTATGTAATGTGTATGTCATTTTATAATAGTTGTTTATGGGATAAGACTTTAAGAAATGTAACATGGCATGTGGGCTTTGTAAACTTGAAAGCCTGCTTTTATCCGGGTATGCACAGAGAAACCTGTTTGGCCTGAGAGCCGCTTATCCGTCATGTCCGGTACATGAATTTAAAGTATTGTGCAGGGGCGTTGGGTTTTTGCCAATCCATGTGTGCCCGAAAAGCTCTTCAAAGTTTTCTTTATATAAAACCGAATAGTAGGACTCCAGCATGGTGCAGAGGAGGGATTTTCCAAAACGCCTTGGACGCAGAAATACGGTATTTTTAACGGATTCCAGTTTTTCGATGTAGGCGGTCTTGTCCACAAAGTAGCCGTTTTCACGAACAATGGCTGGATAATTGGCTTCGCCGTAGAGGATTCTTTTTTTCATGCTTTGCACCTCTGGGGGTGAGGGAAAAATCAGTTTTCCAATAGATCTTGATCTATCAGCAGTTTCAGCCCTTTGTCATCTGTAGTCAGTAGAGTTTTTACTTTTTCAGAAGTTAGCCTTGTAATTCTGATCATTTCTTCGGGCTTCATATTGAAGTCCCGAAGCTCGATGATCGTATCAAATTTTATGGCGTTTTTGGTTCAGTCACTGTTTTCTGGCCCGTTTTTTCCACATTCAGCTCCGTGACTTCAAGGCAGTTATAGGAAATGCCGTCGATCTCAAGTTTTTTATCCCCTTTGCGGATGGCTGTGCGCAGTTCAAAAAGTTCTAAGGATTCCCGGTCATGGATGCCGGTGAAATAGACGCACTGAAGGCCCATGTTTCCCGCCACCTTGAGCTGGGCATCCACAAAGTCTGAGCGGTTGCAGACGCCTAAGGGGTTGTCCAGAATGAGGAATGCGGGAATTCTGCCTTCGGAAGTACTGTTGCGCTTTTTTCGCATGGAGATGAGCAGGGTGTAGAGCATGACCGCAATGGTGAGGGCCTCGCCGCCGGAACCGAGGTCCTTTCCCACGGGCTCGTAGGTGTTGCCGGAGTCATCGCATTTCAGCATGCGGATACCGAAATTCTCCCGGCCCGATGCGGCCCCCAGAAGCTGATAAAGCAGTTCAGAGCCAAGGCCGTTGCCTGCCTTTGGATTGACTTCCGGCAGGCGGTTCTGCTGCATGAGCTGATAAAGCCAGTTTTCCACAGACTGGCGGAAGGCATCCTGGTAGCGGGCAAAATCCAGTCGGACACCTGTGCGAAGAATGGGTTTTCCTCCGTAAATGAAAACGGTCTCCGGAAGAAGCTCCCTTGCGGCGGATTGCAGTTTCTGGTGATAATCCCGGCTGTGCTGCAGCAGCCTGTCCACAAGACTGTCCATGAAGCGCTGGGTAATTTCCAGATCCATTTCAATGTTGCTGGCGATATCCCCGCAGCGCCGGATCAGGTCTTCGGCCTGAAGCCCTAAGGATTCGGCATCGTGGCTTCTCAGGGCATCCACCACAGCGGGGAGGTCATGGCGGCAGGCGTCATCCTGAAGGTGGGTCTGGAGACGGTCAAAGGCACTGCGCATCCGTCTGCGGGCGTTTTCTCCGGTCTCCCGCTCCTTTCTTTCGGATGCGGCCATTTCCCTTATTTCTTCCAGCAGTTGCCGGATAGAAGCCATTCTGTCTCTGCCCGGCTCCAGTAGGTCCGGCCATGGATGACGGGGAGAATCCTGATCCCAGAGGGGTTCAAAGGGCTGGTTTTCCGCCATGGCAATGCGAAGTTCCTGACGCCATTTTTCAAGGAAGCTGAGCTTCTCTTTGAGGCGCTCAGAGCGGGAGAAAAGGGTTTCGCATTCGGTCTGCTGCCTTCTTTTTTCGCTTTCCAGACGATGCAGCAGCGCATCTGTGTCCTGATCCTTCAGGTTTTTTTCCCTAAGATTATGGGGAAAACCTTTGGCTTTTTGTTCCGAAAGAAGGGCCTCGCTGCGGATTTGATCCTTTTTTTTGTGTTCCAGTTCCGTTTCCATGCGGATGCGGCTTTCCTTCAGCCCTTCCAGTTTCCCGGAAAGGCTTTCAAGGTACGCCTTTCTATCCCTGAAGCCCCGCGTGGCCCAGTCTTCCGCACTTTTTCCATCAAAGCTGTGGCTGCGGCCAAAGGCCTCGAATTCGGACTGAAGCCTTGCAATGCGTGCCTGAAGATCTTCAAGCTCTCTGCCAAGATGGTCTATACCGAGCGTATGGCTCATCTGTCTCAGGGTTTCCCTTGCGGCCCTATGAAGATGGAGCAGGGTCTGAAGATCCATGGACAGGGCTTCTTCCTGCTCTTCGGTCTTCAGTTCCGTATCCTCAGGCCGCATGATTTCAGAGGCCTTTTCGTCCAGCCCTTTGAGATCGGATTTGCATATGTGGATATCCTTAAAAATCCGGAGTTCTTTTTTCTTGAGTTCCGTAAGGGTCATTCCATCCGCCCGGATGGCCTTTTCCACGGCTCCTTTTTCAAGTGTCTTTTTTTCCCTTTCCTCCTCCCATGCGGCCAGATCCGCAAAGGATGAAACCCAGGTGTTCACCTGCTGGAGCATCCGGGAAAGGTCTGCGAGTTGGTCTTTCAGATGGCGGTAGCGGGATTCCAGATCTGTTTTTGAGCGGCTGAGGGCTTCCATGCCCGTCTCAGCCTCAGCAATGGCAGCTTTGATTTCAGAAAGTTTTTTCTCCTCCGCATCTGCCCGTTCACGGAGGGCGGCCACAGCTCCGGCATCGGGAAAACGCTCCTGATAGGCATGGAGATTGCGGCTTACGCCTTCCATGGCTTTAAGGAGGCTCCGGGCTTCTTCCCTTTCCTCTGCCACCTTTTCCAGCGTTTTATGGTATTCTTCCTTCACCTTTTCCATGTGCTGTCTGGAATAGACCTCGGGCGTCAGGGGGCGGATCAGGGTCTGCTCCACAGTGCTGACCGCTTCCGGAGCACAGGGGGTGGAAATCACTACGGGCCGGTGCAGCCAGGGAGGTGGTGGCATCTCAAGGATGCTCTCAATGACATCCTGACTGGCCGCCATCATGCCCGTGAACCGCGCCGGATCCCCTTCGATGTACCGGGCCAGGATTTCCGGCGAAGGGTAGAGATCCGCAAGGTATTCGGGATAGGACTTGAGTTCTCCGGGGGCAATACCCTTTTCATGGCCTTTTTTATGATAATAGGAAAGAAGGCGGCGGGTAAGGTCATCGGCGGCAAGGCCGCCTCCCTGATCCAGAGCTTCCAGCTTTTCTTCCAGCTGAAGGGTCTGCCTTTCCTTTTTTCTGAGACGTTCCTCGCTGCGCACCAGGGCATCATCCAGCCGGGAAAGGAGCTCTGCCGAGCTGATTTCCATATCACGGGTTCCGGCAATGCGCACAAGATGGTGATCTTCCAGAAGATGCCGCCGCAAACCTGCTTCTTCTTCCATGGCTTTGAGGGATTCGCTGAGTTTTCCCTGTGCTTTTGAACACTCTTCCAGCAGACGACGCCAGTTGCGATCCTGGGCCTTCAGGGCCTCTTCTCCGGCACTCATTTCCTTTTCAACCATAATGATGCGGTTTTCAAAGCCCGCTTTTTCCCCATGGAGCCGGTCCAGGGCGGCGGAGGGTTCTTCTCCGGGATCAAGGGGCAGCAAGGTACGGCCAGCTTCGGCTCCCCGGATGCGACCGTTCAGATTCTCAAGCTCCTTTTCAAGGGCTTGCCTGAGGATTTCCCCTGCCTGCTGTTTTTTTTCCACAGCCTTTTGATGCTGCTTTCTTTCTTCCTCTTCCCGGCACAGATTTTCCATGGCGGCTTTCAGTCCGTGGCGGTCTGCATCCAGACGCAGATGGTACTGGGCCGCAAGGGTTTTCAGTTTTTCCTGCAAGGGATTGATTTCTTTGCCTGCTTCGGCGAGAGCCTTATCCTTTGTGTCCGCTTCGGCCTGATTTTTACGGATATCCGCCATGAAGTCCGCAGCAAGGAGGGCGTTTTTTTCAGCCTTCAGCGCCTCGCTTTCCCCATGATTTCTGTGTAGGCTTTTTTCTCCTTCTTCCACTGCACTGGATATGCAGAAGTGCTCCAGATAAAGGATATTGCTCCGGGTGGTTTCCAGTCCGGTCCGAAGGGTCCGCAAAGAGTCTTCGGCATGCTTCTGCTCATTTTCAAGTTCTTCCAGCTCTGTCCGGGAAGAAGCTTCTGCACCATGGAGAAGATGGCTGGCCTCTCCCAGTTGCATCCGCCATTTTTCAATGGCCTTTCCTGCACTGCGCCAGAGGGCGGCGATGGTGTCAAAGTCGGCGATGCGCTCCTTTAAGCTGCGTACGGCATCAAGCTGGGCCCGTTTTCTTGGGCGGTCCTTCATTTTGCTTAAGTCCTGATCCATGCGCTCGCGCAATTCTTTGGCAGCTTCCATATCCGTCACGCAGCCAAGGAAGAAACTTAAAAAATCTCCTTCGGATTTAAAGCGGAAGGCATCCTTGATGCCCCCTTCCGTACGGGCAAAATCCACCTGACGGTCAATGAGCCAGGGATCAAGCCCAAGCCCTTCCAGGGTTTCCTCCCATTCCTTCTGGCTGGTGGTCTGCTGGATAAGCGGAGCCATGAAATCCTTCAGGGCCTGATAGGGTTTTTCCTGATCGAGAAGTCCGTCCCACTGGCTGCGCAGGGTGTCAAAAAAATCAGCGGATCTGGCCAGGAAAAAAGTGCGATCAACTTTGTCCGGCGTGTTGCTGTGGCGATAGAGAAGCTGGCCCAGAACCAGATGATCCACGGGTTTTGTCTCAAAGAGGGTGGGTTGCAGTACCATGGCAAGGTCCAGCATGACGATGGCAGGACGGCCGGGAATCAGATACTGGTCCAGACTCTTGTCTCCGCCGGATTGCAGGTGCTGCACAAAGCGCTGTCTGGATGGGCTGAACACGCTGAGGATAAAGGATAAGAGGGTGGTTTTACAGGTGCCGTTGGCAGCAAAAAGAACACCATGATCCGCATCCCCATCCTCCCGGAAGACGGGTACAAAGCCATTTCGCAGAATATTGTCCCCTGCCTTGATATCGCTTACAAAGAATTTATTGAGTCTAAACATGGGGTTCTCCTTCCCCTGGCGTATTTTCGGCTGTCTTTTTTTCCTGCAGGGGAGCGGTGGTCACAATATCCCGGAAGGCGTGGAAAGCATAGACAATGCCTTCCCTCAGGGCGGTCTGATAGGCAGGCGTCGGCCTGTATTCCACCTCCCCAGGTGTTTCTTCAAAGGCCAGCAGATAGCCCGTTTCCACCATGTGATCCAGTACGATGGCAATCATTTCCACCCAGCTTGAACCGCTGCCCGCCCTTTGCCTGTCCGGATTGTCTTCGGGCAGAAGGCGAAGGCGTTCCGCAACGCTCTTCACCTGGGGATGCAGCCTTGTTTCTCCATCGGGCAGGGCGGATTCTGCAAGGGCAAAGCGTTTCAGGATATCCATGACATCCATGATGACAATGGCACCGAGGTCTTCCACCGGAGCATCCAGATCCGCCTCCGTCGGGAAAAAGGCCGTGGCAATGGCGCAGTGAACGGGAAGGATTTCCGCTGCCTTGAGGTCGCTTCTGGCAAGGAGTTTTCCGTAATCCGTGAGGGTGGCTGCAAAAAAACTGTCCGAGCGACGGGCGGAAAGGCGAAGGCCCTTGTCTTCCAGGGCAAGTAGCCTCAGCTCCATGGCCTTCAGGCCCGTTTCCACCATCTGGCGGAAGCTGTCCTGGGACTGAAAACGCTGGATGAGTTCGGCCATCTCGGCACTGAAGGGGGCCATGGCCCTGCGGCTGCCGCTGCTGTATATGAGGCTTAAATAAATAAGGCGGCTGGCCCCATGAAAGGATTCTGTATGGTGTTCCATAATGGATTGGGTCCTGACTAGGCTGAATAGGTAATCAATTCAAATTCCGGCACAGGCTCATCGGCCAAGGGCAAGGGAGGTTTTCTGAACGGATTCATTGGAAGCATGCTCTTTTATGATTTTTTTACCGATACTGGTTCTGGCAAGGGCGAGGCATGCTTTTCTCAACTGATTGACTGTTTTAAGACGCTCGGTAATGGCTTTGGAACTCATATCAATTTTCATCAACTAACTCCTTCAGATAATGGATATCATCCAGATCCTGCCCGCTTTTTCTGAGCGATTTCAGAAAAATAAGTCCTTCGGGTGACAATACCGTAAGGCTGCTGTTATCCCAGTCAACAGTAACCCTTTTTTCCCAGGAATCCCTGACCTCAGGAGTGGCAAGTAGCAGATCCACCATCAGGTGTTCTTCGCTGTCACTGTCAATCTTAGTTAGCCTGTGTATTTGTATGGCATTATTTTTGAAAAACATGGGTGCTGCCGGAATATTGTATCCCAGATCTGAGAGAACGTCTTTGATTTCATCGAGAAGATCAGGTTCAACCATTATATCAATATCCAGTGTGGCTCTGGGCCTTGCATAAACAGCCAGAGCCAGACCGCCACATAGGGCATAAGCTATCTTTTTTTTATCAAGAGCTTCAATAATATTCTTCAATTCAACCAGAAGATCCATGATCCTAAGCTTTCGTTTGGATATTTGAGAGATCGGAAACCCGCTGCCTCAGCCGCAGTTCATGGCCCCGGTAGCGTCTTCCGCTTCCGAGATCCATGGTGATGCGACTTTGCGGGTCGGGCATGTCCACATGGATGCCGTATCTGTCTGCAATGCGTTTTTCCACAAGGCACTGAAAAACGGCCATGGCCGTTGCAACGGGGAAAAGGCTTTCATCGGACTCCGTCAGGGCCTGTTCCAGAACCTGCCCCAGTCTCAGCTCTTTTTTGCGGCCAAGGAGATTATGGATCAGGTGAAAGGCCTGCTGCATTACTTTCTCATTCAGTTCCGGCTGAAAGCATATAAGGGGTTCACCGTCCACCTCCAGGAGCACCTGGGTCTGATCGCCCGGCGGATTCCTGCGCTCCATGGCGCGTTCACAGGCTTCCATCACCGATGCCGGATCAAAAAGAGGCCTTTGTGCCGGAGGATTTATGCGGGCGATGAATTCCTTCCCCATGCGGGCGGCGTTTTCCTCATCCAGAGAAAAAATCCTTTCCATGACCTCATCCATGCCGGGAAATACGCCGCTGGCTTCTTTTCTGAAAAGTTTGTGGCTGTGTTTCTGGTAGTCTTCGGGCAGGCTCTGGAGCTGGCCGGAAAGCTTCATCAGCTGGTTACTTAATCCTTCAAGCTTGTCGGCCAGCCTGTAAAGGGTGCTGCTGTGGCCCCTGTATCCGCCACCATGCAGGTTTTCGATGACAAGGTTGTGCAGACGGTTGCCTTCCTTCTGGATATCCATGACCTGATTGACACCCTCTTCGGCCAGGGCCTGAACCCGGTCAAAACCCACGGCCTTGATGTTCCGGCTGATCTGGCGGCGCACCGTTCTCACTTCTCCTGCCTTTCGGGCGCATTGCCTTCGGTTGGTTTCGGCCACGGCAATGGCATCATCCAGATTGCCCCTTTCAATGAGCAGCTTGATGCGCAGGTTGCCGATGGCAGCAGCATCCAGGGCACTGGTTTCGTGCAGGCCGAAATAGGCTGTGTAGCCTTCTTCCGTGAGGGCGAACAGGGCCTCGCTGCCTTCGCCCGTATAGACATTTTTGATGAGCCAGAAGCGGCGGGTGCGGTAGCGTCCTGCATCCGCATCAAAAAAGGGACAGGAAAAGGGAAGGTAACGGTTGTTCCTGTTTGTGAGATGGTCAAAAATTTTAGAGCTTACTTCTTCAAGGGCTTCATCGGGAAAAAATCTGTTTTCTGCAGCAACCTGCTGACGGAGGAGGGGAAGGATTTTTTGCGTTACTTCACTGCGGGTGACACCGATCTGGTATTCGGTCAGCTCTGAGATGACATCCAGAATGGCGAATGCCGTCCACATCAGATCAACCCGCATCCAGATCTCGCCGCTGAGTTCTTCTTCACCCTGACCGAAACGACGGGCTTCCAGCTCAAAGATGGGTCGAAGGATCAGAGCGGAATGAACCGCCCTGCTGACATCCGATCCGAAACCCGGAGAGGAGGGGGTTTTTGATGCCTCCATGGTCTCCGGGGAATCGCTTTCAGCCGGAAGATTTTTTTTAACAAAGTCGATGAGTTCGAGTTGAATGGGCATGGAAATCTCTTTGTATGGAGCTGGAAGGGCTCATCAGGAGACTGGCAGGAAATCTTTTATTTTAAAGGTTTGCACAGTCTCTCAATATCGGATTAAGTTGTGGTTCGCTGATTCAGTGGTGGTCGTCAATGCTTTTCTTTGATCCTTTTGTCTATTAACTGCTTTAAGGCTACAAAATCGCCTGGCTGTTTTTCCATGCCTTGTTGCAGGAGATCCTTTATAACAGCATTGATTTTCTCCCGACCTGTGACCGGCTTTCCGTTACTGTCCAGAACCTGAAAACAGCCCGAATGGATAAGCTGGGCAAGTACCTTTTTCCCCTGAATCATATGGAGCCAGTCGCCAGTTCCCAATGCAAGGGGAGTTTTCCCGCCGGACATACTTTCCAGATAGCTATGGAATCTTCTTTCCACTTCCCCTGCGGAAACTTTCTGTTCCACATTTGCGCTATGCTGGTGAAACTCACCGGCGTTTTTCAGTTTCTGCAGGGCTTTTTCTTTGTCTGGGAAGTCTGCAGGATTGGAGAATATCTGAATCCAGTTTCGTTTGAGTTCCTCACGAATGGATGTCACCACATGATTTGCCGCATCCAGATACAGTCTTTCATTGGCAAAGCGCAGAACCTGTCGCTCCAGCTCCTCTTGACTGACCCTGCAGAAACGGGATTGAAACAGGTACTCCGGCTCCAAAAAATAGTTTTCAATTTCACGACGCCGCCAGACCAGAAGATTGTGGGTTGCTGGATCCGGGAAGTTAGTCCAGCATTTGTCAATAAACGTATTGTCGTGGTGGTCCCGGTCTATGAGGAAGTAATAGGTCGGGTGGTATGGGAAAAGAGCCTCTGCAACGCTCCTTACAGAGAAAGAAGCCCCCAGGGGTTCGATGCGGATGCTTTGCCCAAACAGTGCATCCAACACCTTGGGATCAACAGAATTTTTGTCCTTTCCTTCCACAAAAAGCACATGCTGGCTTTTCAGCCTGACTTCTTCGGCTCGGATGCCAGTTTTTACACGGATCATAACTCCCCCTCATCCTTGCCCAGAAGGAGAACACGGCGATCCTCACTCACCGAATCCATAATATCCTCGGAGTGGGTTGCCATGATGTACTGGTTCTGCGGAGACATTTGCAAAAGAATTTTGACAAAACTCCGGTGCCACTGGGCATTGAGGTGCAGCTCCGGTTCATCAATGAAGATCACAGAAGGGTTGTTTCGGGTGTGGTACCAGACGAGAAACAGCGTGGAAATGATTTCCTTCTGACCGGAACTGAGTCCGTCAAAGGTAAAGGAGCCTTCACCGTTTACGGGTTTTATGCGAAAGTCAACGGTATTATCCGGTGAGGGCCTAAGCTTGCTAATGGTGCCATGGGCATAAAATCGAACAAGCTCGTTGAGCTTTTCTATGGTTTCCGCCGGATCTTCGTCATCCTCAAGTTCAAACAGATTGGCCTGCCCCATCAGAGATCGGAGAATTCTTAGCTTGAATGTGCTCATTGGTGCTTCATAACGCTCGTGGGACGAATGTCCCGGTGAACGGCTGCGGTCAACCATCATACCAAGATCCGGATTGCCTTCCTGAACCTTCCTGTAGCTATGAAAAAGCAGGAACTTATTGGCCATGACAGGGTTTGATGAAAAGCCACAGATTGCTTTGATAAAATCATCCGTTTCGGTTTCAGGCCCGGTCTGATCATCTCCATATAATTTCTTAAGGTCGGAAGTACCAGATACCCGGATAATTCCATCCCGTTCTATTCTGATCAGAGCCGTACAGGGTTCATCACCAATAAGAATATCACCGCTTATTTCCGCAAAATGACAGCCAGCCTTGATGAGCAGATCGGGTACATTCACAATGGCGTAACGGTCACGCAGTTTGAACTGCTCTTTTCCCTGGGTGAGTGCCAGCAGGAGCAGGGCACAGCATTCAATAATGGAGGACTTGCCCAGGCCGTTTTGGCTGCCCATGATCATGATATCCGGATCATCGGGCATTCGGGGGATGGGAAAATTCATTTCAAGTGCATCAATGCCCTTGTAATTGATAATACTTATACGTCTTATTTTTATGGGGATGTTTTGGTTTTTTGTCATAAAACCCTACGTATGGACATTGTTGTCTGGCTGTTTCTTTTTTTCTCAGGCAGGCATGGAAGATCACAGGCCTGTCTCTGCAAGTCAGAGGGCCTGATTTCGAAGGATGCATAATATCACCGCAGCAGTCGGGAAAACATAGCCATCAGGCAACTTCTTTTATTTCATCTTCTGTTTCCGACCAGATCGGTGCCACCATCCGTTCCAGAAGAAGATCCTTTTCCGCCCACATGGTATTGAGTTCCTTCTGAAAGGACTCCCTGAAATCCCTGTCATTGAAATAGTCACCCCGCAGTCCTTCATGGATGGCAAGGGTTCGAATATTCATTCGGATCAGGGGAACTTCCCCGCAGATAAATTTCCAGAAAGAGGGTACGCCATGGGGATAGGCAATGGTTACATCCACGATGGTATTCATTTCTCTGCCCATGGCGGAAAGAACAAAGGCTGTTCCTGCGGACTTGGGCCTGAGCAGTCTCTGGAAGGGGCTTTTCTGGCGAAGATGCTTGGCTTCGGTAATACGGGTGCCTTCCACAAAGTTCATCACAGAGACCGGGGTTGTGCGGAATTTCTCACAGGCCTTGCGGGTTACTTCCAGATCCTTTCCCTTTTTATGGGGGTTTTTCAGGATATATTCCTTGGAGTAGCGTTTCATGAAGGGATAATCCTGGGCCCACCATACAAGACCCATGACAGGCACCCAGATCAGCTCCTGCTTTAAAAAGAATTTAAGAAAGGGAATTTTGCCGTTTAAATTTCTCTGGAGTGCAAAAATATCCACCCAGCTCTGGTGGTTGCAGAGAACCAGATACCAGCCTTCGGGCGAAAGATTCTCTCCGCCACGGATTTCCCAGCGGGTTCTGTGGAAAAGGGAAAAAATAAAGTTGTTAACCTGAATCCAGGATGTGCTGATGCCGATGATCATCCGGGTGCAGACAAGGCGGCTGATCCGCAGGGGAATAAAAACTTTGACAATGGTGACGGCAATCAGGGGAATAAAATGGATGAGGGTTGAAAGAACAATGGCCGTAATAACCATACAGCCTTTCAGACGGGCAAGGGGAGTTTGCATGGGGATATCCTTCATTTAGACAGTTCTTTTTTTCCCGTAAAACAGAGATTTTCAAGGGAGGCTCTTCATACCAGTAAAGGGCAGGTTTTTCAAGGTTTTTTCATTTTGTTACGATAGTTTACAGAAAATATTGAAAGCGGTGTCTTTCACCTTCAGGCTTGAGATAAGGAGAGTTGGTAGCATGCTGGGTAATATTCCTGCAAAAAAGGGTATAAAAAATATGTATTGGTTTTGGCATTTAGGGTGTTAGCGCTGCATGGTTCACCAGTTAGTTCTTTGGAATGAAGTTTGGAAAAAGGGGCTTTGCCTGTTTATGGAGTACCTTGCAAGAATCCCTCTGCCGCAAGTCCGATTGCATAGATGATGGGATCTGGTGTATCATAAGTCCATTATTTTTTTGACTTCCTCTCCCTCCCTTTTTTCCGGCAGTCACAAAAAGTCTGTCCCACAAAAGGTCTATAATGGATGAAAAATGGCAGAACATTTCAGGGTATCAGATCCGGGAGCTTCTGTTCCAGAGCGCCCGTTCAATCATTTACCGTGCCACAAGGGAGTCGGATGCCCTTTCCGTTATCCTTAAATGTCTGAACCGGGAGTACCCGTCCCCTGAAGAAATCGCCCGCTTCAGGCAGGAATATGAGATCGGGCTAAAGCTCTCCGATCATGGGGGCATAAGGATTCTGGGCTTTGAAAGGTTCGGGAATTCCCATGCCATGGTGCAGGAGGATTTCGGGGGAGAGACCCTGGAGGCCTTCCTTACCTCCCACAGCACGGATCTTGAAGAACTTCTAACCCTTTCCATCCGCATCGCTGAAAATCTGGGACGTATCCACGGGCAGCAGGTGATCCACAAGGACATCAATCCTTCCAATATTCTTTACAATCCGGAAACAAAAACCCTTCGATTTATTGATTACGGCGTTTCCACGGAGCTTTCCCGTGAGCATCAGGCCGTCCTGAATCCCAATGTACTGGAGGGAACCCTTGTCTGCATGTCTCCGGAGCAGACCGGACGCATGGGCCGGGCAGTGGATTACCGCAGTGATTTTTACGCCCTTGGGGCAACCTTTTACTATATGTTCATAGGCCGCTTTCCCTTTGATTTCGAAGACCCCTTAGAGCTTGTACACAGCCACATCGCAAAAATGCCCCTTCCGCCCCACAAGCTCAGGCCGGATATCCCGGAGGCCCTCTCCGCTGTGATCCTGAAGCTCATGGCTAAAATGGCGGAAGACAGGTACCAGTCCGTTTCAGGGATTGTGGCGGATCTTCAGAACTGCCTGGATCAGTTACAGGCAAAGGGGCGAATCGATGATTTTCTACCCGGTGGAGAGGATCTTTTTGAAAGCTTTGAAATTTCCCAGAAACTCTATGGGCGCAGCGAGGCTCTGGGAAAAGCTCTTGAAATGTTCAACGACCCTTACCAGAGGACGGGCATCCTGCTTGTGAGTGGTCCTGCCGGTATGGGAAAATCCGCCCTTGTCCGTGAAATCCGGAAACACGGGCTGGAGAAGGGGGGATCTTTCATTGAGGGTAAATTTGATCCCTTAAAACGCAGTGTGCCCTATGCCCCCATACTGGAAGCCCTTCGAAACCTGATTCTGACTCTTTTAACGGAAAAGGAAGAAGTGCTGGGGGGCTGGCGGAAAAATATCCTTGAAGCTTTGGGAAACAATGGCTGTGTGATGACGGATGTCATTCCTGAGCTGGTATTGCTCATCGGTTCCCAGCCCCCTGTTCCTGAGCTGTCTGCCCCTGAAACGAGAAATCGTTTTTGCCATGTGTTTCAGGGTTTTCTCCGGGCTTTGACCTGTGAAGGCCATCCCCTTTTCATTTTTCTTGATGATATGCAGTGGGCGGATTCCGCATCCTTAAGTCTTCTGGAATACCTGATGACCGGTCCAGGTATCAGGCATCTTTTTTTCATTGCTGCCTATCGGGATAAAGATGTGGATGAACACCATCCTCTGTCGGCCGTTCTGGAGAATATCAGGAAGGCGGGTGTGCGTGTTGAGACCTTGGTTCTCAATCCCCTGAGCTCTGCCTCCGTGGAAGAACTCCTTGTCGATACCCTCCATTGCGAAAGAGGGGAGGTCAAGCCCCTTGCGGAACTCTGCCTGAGAAAAACCCAGGGCAATCCCTTTTTCCTCAACCAGTTCCTTGAAACCCTTTATCTTGAAAAGCTTCTTGTCTTTAACAGGGAAAACAGGCGCTGGGTCTGGGATCTTTTTGGGATAGAAAGCCTTGGGATGACGGATAACGTCATTGACCTCATGGTGGCAAGGCTTGGGAAGCTTCCCGAAGAAACCCAGGAAATTTTACAGCTTGCCGCCTGTATCGGCGGCAGCTTTGACCTTGAAGTGCTTTCCATTGTCCGGGAAAAAACCTTGCCCGAAACCATTTCGGAGCTGTGGCCCGCCCTGAAGGCGGGGCTTGTGATGGCAACAGGGGATATTCCCGGCCCATTTACAGGAACCGTGTTTTCGGCGGAGGGGTTTTTCCATGAAAAAGAAGGTGTTTCAAGTCGTTACCGTTTTCTCCATGACCGGGTGCAGCAGGCCGCAGGTTCCATGATTCCGGAGATTTATAAAAAAGCGGTGCATGTCCGGGTGGGGCGTCTTCTGCGGACTTCCCTTTCTCCAAAGGGGCAGGAGGAGCGTCTTTTTGAGATCGTGAACCATTTCAATCTCGGGCGTGACTGTCCGGACGCTGCCGGAGAAGGGGAAGGACTCAGTGCCTTAAACCTTGCCGCCGGACGCAGGGCCAGAGCGTCTGCGGCCTTTGATGCGGCCTTGGACTATTTCCAGCATGGTCTTTTCTGGCTTCCTGAATCCCCTTGGGAAAAGCAGTATGACCTTACCCTTTCCCTTTATACGGCAGCCGCAGAGGCCTTTTACCTTACAGGCCACTATGAAGACATGGAGGCCATGACCCGGATGGTCACAGAGAATGCCCCTAGCCTTCTGGATCAGACCGGCATAGTGATTATCCGCATGCATGCCTTTACAGCAAGGAATCAGCCCCTTAAAACCATAGAAATCGCCCTTTCCTTTCTTAAACGATTAGGTGTTAAGCTTCCTTCAGATCCGGCAGCCCCCCATCTGCTCATGGGCCTTTTACAGACCCGATACCTTCTGGCGGGCAGATCCATGGAGGATCTTCTGGCCCTTCCTGCCATGGAGGACCCTGCAAAGGAGGCCGTTCTCCGGATCATGACCATGCTGGCTCCCACCGCTTATCTGGTAATGCCACGGCTTTCTCCGCTGCTTTCTTTCAGAAGGATTGCCCTTCTTCTGAAGCATGGTCTTTCCCGGGAGGCCCCCTATGTCTTTGCCGGTTACGGACTCATTCTCTGCGGAGTGATGGGCGAGGTTGAGAAGGGCAATGATTTTGGAAGGCTGGCTTTGCAGCTTGTGGAAAAGCTCCATGCAACTGAGATTGAGGGGCGGGCTGTCTTTGTCTGCAATGCTTTTATCCGGCACTGGAAAGAGCCCTTAGACGGCACTCTGGATGAGTTGGCGAGGGCCTCCCGTATCTGTCTTGACAGGGGAGATTTTGAGTTTGCGGCCCTGTCCGCCATGGTTTATTGCCTGCATCTTTATGCAGCGGGAAAGCCTCTGGAAATGCTGGTGCATCAGATACAGCAGTATCGGGCCATAACTTCGGGCATCCGCCAGACCATTCCCCTGCATGTCATTGATGACTACTACAGGACGGCCCTGTTGCTCATGGGTAAAGATAAAGAAGCGGATGAGGCGGATTTTTGTCAAAAAGTCTCGGAATTACAGCCGCTTGAAAGCGGAGAAACCATGCCGCTTTTCCACAGACATCTGAACCTTACCGTACAGGCTTATTTTGCCGGTGATCTTTGCAGGGCAGTGGAGAGTGCGGAAATAGTAGAAAAGAATCTTGCGGGTGCCCGATCTACCTTTGCCCTGCCCTTTTTCTTTTTTTATGATTCCCTGATCCGGCTGGGCAGGGTGCCTTCCCTTAAGGGCTCAGAAAAAAGGCGGTTTTTAAGGAAGGTGGCAAGCAATCAGAAAAAAATAAAGAAATGGGCAATACATGCCCCCATGAACCACCTGCACCGCTGGCATCTTATTGAGGCAGAGCGTTGCCGTATCCGAGGGCAGATCCTTCAGGCCATGGGCCATTACAGGGAGGCTATCCGGTTGGCCCGGACTAACGCTTTTCTTCAGGATGAGGCTCTGGCCAATGAGCTTTATGGGGAATTTTTCATGGAGCAGGGAGATGAGAAGCCTGCGGGTCTGTACATGAAAGAAGCCCATTATGCTTATACCCTCTGGGGAGCCAGAATCAGGACCGAGGCCATGGAGCGCCGCCATCCTGGCATTCTGGCAGGGCTTGCGTTATCGGAAAGGCGGTTGGGCCGGATCTCTTCCATCTCCTCCAGTTCCTTAGATGCCGGAGGAGAAGCTCTGGATCTCATGAGCATAGTAAAAATCTCCCAGGCCCTTTCGGGCGAGGTGGATTATACAAAGCTTCTGAAAAAAATCATGGGGCATCTTATTGAAAACGCCGGAGCCCAGCAGGGTGCCCTGATCCTGAAGGAAGGGGACAGGCTCATGGTGGAAGCCCTTGTTTTCGCCGATTCCGAACCTCTGGTTTTTCCCGATGGACTTGCGCTGGATGCCTGCGATGCCCTTGTTCCTTCCATTGTTTATTACACGGCGCGCACTGGCAGGGAGCTTGTGCTGGAAAATGCCTCGGGTGAGGGTATTTTTGCCCATGATACCCAGGTTGTTTACAAAAAGCTCTTATCCCTTCTCTGTCTGCCCATTCTCCAGCAGGGAAAGCTGACGGGGCTTCTCTACCTTGAAAACAACGGGGCTAAAGGGGTTTTTACACGGGATCGTGTACAGATTCTGAATATGCTTTGTGCTCAGGCCGCCATTTCCATCGAAAATGCAAGGCTTTACAGAAAGCTTCATGAATCGGAAAAAAAATATCGGGGGATCTTTGAGCATGTGGCCGTGGGGATTTTTCAGGCCACTCTGGGAGGCCGCATCCTGACCATCAACCCGGCCATGGCAAAAATATACGGATATAGCTCCATGGAAGAAGCTCTGGAAAAGCATAGTGATGCGAGAAAGCAGTATGTAAATCCTGAAAAACGCAGCGACTTTGTGGGGCTTCTTCAGAAATATGGCATTGTACGGAATTTTGAAACGGAAATGTACAGAAAAAACGGGGAAATCATGCAGGTGTCCCTGACAGCGGGCCTGATTTATGATGCCAGTCAAAATCCCCTTTATATACAGGGGATTCTTGAGGATATCACCGCAAGGAAGGAAGCTGAGGCCTTCAGGATTGCCAAGGAATCCGCCGAAGCGGCCAATCAGGCCAAGAGCCGTTTTCTTGCGGATATGAGCCATGAGATCAGAACACCAATGGGTGCCATTATGGGTATGGCCGATCTTCTGTGGGAAACAAGGCTGGACCATGAGCAGAAACGCTTTGTGGATATTATCCGAAACGCCGGGGAGAGCCTTATCCATCTCATCAATGATATCCTTGATCTTTCAAAGGTGGAGGCAGGAAAGCTTGATCTGGAAAGGATTTCCTTCAATCTCAAGGATATGGTTGAAACGGTATGCGAGGTGCTGGCCCTTAAGGTGCATGAAAAAAAGATCGAGTTTCTCTGTGACATCCATCGAAAAGTGCCTTTGCAGGTTTTTGGTGACCCTAACCGTCTGCGTCAGGTGTTGACCAATTTGATCGGTAATGCTGTAAAATTCACCGATGCGGGTGAGATTCTGGTGGAAGTGCGGGAGCAGAGCCGGGGGGAGAAGGTGGAAATCCTTTTCACCGTTAAGGATTCAGGAATAGGGATTTCTGAAGAAGCGCAAGGGAGACTGTTTCAGGATTTTCAGCAGGCCGATGCCGCCACCACCCGCAAATATGGAGGTACTGGCCTTGGCCTTTCCATTTGCAAAAAGCTTGTGGAAGCCATGGGGGGAAATATCTGGGTAGAAAGCGAACCCGGCAGGGGGAGCATTTTTAGCTTCACTTCTCTTTTTGATACAGACACAGATCTTGGAAAATCAGCGGATTTCCGGGTAGATGGTCTTTCTGTTCTCCTTGCTGATGACCATGGGTGCAGCAGAAAAATTATTGGGGGGATGCTTGGGGAATTGGGAGCAGAGGTTTGTAGCGTTGAAAGTGGAGACGCTGTACTGGAAGCCCTTTCTGCCAGATCCTTTGACTATATTATTCTGGATGCCCACATGCCGGGTATGGATGGGTTCAGGACGGCTGAGAAAATACTGGAGCGTTATGGAGATCTTGGCAATACCGCAATACTGCTTACTTCAGATCATATTTCTGATCAGATTGCAAAGGCCAGCAAGCTCGGTATTCCCGTAAAACTGGTAAAGCCTGTGAAGCGTGATGATTTGAAGGAAGTTTTTTCAGGGGCAGATTTAAGGCCAAAAGAGAAAGTCTCTGTCCGGTCGGAAGGTGAGGGGGCTTTTGAAGAATGCCTGCGGCCCCTTTCCATTCTGCTGGTGGAGGATAATGCGATCAATCAGACCCTTTTTGCCGTTAATCTGAAGCATACACCCCACAGGCTTGAAATGGCGGCCAACGGACTTGCCGGTCTTGAAAAATTTAAGGAAGGCTCCTTTGATCTGGTCTTCATGGACAAGGAGATGCCCGTCATGGACGGGTTTGAAGCCGCAAGATATATCCGGCAGTGGGAAAGGGAAAAGGGAAAGGATGAAACTCCCATTATCGTCCTTACTGCCCACGCTCTGAAGGCTATGGAAGAGGAGCTTCTTGATGCCGGATGCACCGCATACATGGCTAAACCCTTCAAAAAAACGGAACTTCTGGAAATCCTGAAGACATACGGCTGATAAAGAGCTTGGTTTATTTCCTGAAATAGAAATATCTTATGGCACCCTCTGGATGGTGGCTGAGACTCTCGAAGCCAGGGGCTGGGCTGAGGGATCAAAGTTCTCTTTTCAGGGCAGGTTCTTCTGTTTTGCAGGTATTTTTTCAAGGGGCAGATGATGGAAAAAGAAAGAGAGTCCGTGGTACGGGTGAAACTGCGTTTTCAGGAGAAGATGGGCCTTCTGCTTCCCCATGTGAGAAAAAAAATCATGGAGCAGGTGCAGGCCATAGCCCTCATTGTCCTTTATCTTGTGGCCTTTCAGACCCTTGTGCTGGGAATCCCCGTGGCGGAAAGCGCCACCGTGGCTTTGGGTATTGCCATCATCGTGGTGGGTTTAGCTTTTTTCATGGAGGGGCTGTTTCTGGGCCTAATGCCGCTGGGTGATGCCATTGGTATTCGCCTGCCCCAGAAATCGGGGCTTGGGGTGATTCTGCTCTTTGCCTTTATTCTTGGGCTGGGGGTTACCTTTGCCGAACCGGCCATTGGTGTGCTGCAGCTCACAGGAGCTTTTATCAAGGCCTGGGATGCTCCCCTTCTTTTTCTTCTTCTGAATAAGCATGCCGAAGCCCTGCGCCATGCGGTGGGGGTCGGTGTCGGGCTTGCCGTGGTGCTGGGGATGCTGCGTTTCATGTATCAGTGGTCACTGAAGCCTTTTTTGTATATCAGCGTAGGTTTCCTGCTTTTCTTTTCCCTCTGGTCTTTTTATGACGCCAACATGCATCCCCTTTTAAGTCTGGCCTGGGATGCGGGGGGAGCCACCACAGGGCCTGTGACAGTTCCCCTTGTGCTGGCCCTGGGAATGGGGATCTGCCGTGTGGTGAGCAGGGGAGGTGTCGATGGCGGTGGTTTCGGGGTGGTGACCCTGGCCTCTCTGATCCCTGTTTTTACGGTGCTCTTCCTTGGCCTTTTCTTTTTACCTGCCGTACCGTCTCCCATGTCCCAGGAGGCTTTTTTCAGCTCTGAAAACCGGGAAAAGGTGCTTTTTCTTTTTGAGGACGAGACTGACCTTCGGGCCTATGCCCTTAAAAACGCCAGCGAAGCCTCCCAGTTGAGTCTTCTGGGTGGGAGGGAAGAAATGCAGGCCTTTTTGAAGACCCTTCAGGAGGACGGGGAGTTGAGAAGGCGGATATTCGGAAGCAATGAGAGATCCTCATTGGAAAAGTGGGCCGTTTCCCAGGGCAGTCCGGAGCAGCGCATGGAGATTTTCGGGAGCAGTGAGGCCGTTCGCAGGGCCGTGGCCGAATATTCGGGGATGGCAGTGCGTCCGGATACGGGGGCTTTTCTGCTGCGTAACGGAATTGAGAGTGTACAGGCCATTGTTCCCCTTTCCCTCTTTCTGATTCTTGTACTGGTAGGCTGGCTCCGGGAAAAGCTTCCCCGTGCGGATGAAATTGTTCTGGGGCTGTTTTTTGCGACTTTGGGCATGTTTTTATTCAATGTGGGCATTGAGATGGGGCTTTCCCGGCTGGGTAATCAGGTGGGAGGCGCGCTTCCCGCATCCTTTAAGCGTATTGAGCTGGTGGAGCAGACCCGTATTCTGCCCCATTTTGATGAGGGCCTTATCCATACGGCTCTGGGGCCCGGGGGAGAAAAGACCCGTTTTTTCTATGCCAACCTCAACGGCGGCTATGTGCAGGTTCCCTTTGAAAAGGAGAGGCTGGATGCTGAAACCGGCCGTTATACCTTTGTGCCCGCAAAGGGACCTATGTTCGGGCATGATGGGCATCCTGCGGGATTCATTGTGGTGCTGCTCTTTGCCTTTGTCATGGGTTACGGGGCCACCCTTGCGGAACCCGCCCTAAATGCCCTCGGGCTGACGGTGGAGACTCTCACCGTTGGAGCCTTTAGAAAATCTTTGCTCATGCAGACAGTTGCTGTTGGTGTGGGGATTGGGATCAGCGTGGGTGTGGTGAAGATCATCTGGGGGGTTCCCCTCCTCTATCTTATTGTCCCACCCTACCTTTTGCTTCTGGTTCTGACCTGGTTTTCCACAGAAGAGTTTGTCAATATCGGCTGGGACAGTGCCGGTGTGACCACAGGACCTATTACCGTTCCCCTCGTCCTGTCCATGGGGCTTGGCATCAGCTCCCAGGTGGGAGCTGTGGAAGGTTTTGGCATTCTGGCCTGTGCCTTCGTGTATCCCATTGTCTGCGTGCTTGCCGTTGGTCTTCTGATCCGGATGCGCAAACAGGCCATGCTCCAGAGCCCTGTGGCCTGAGAAAGGTTTGCCATGGAAGACAATTGTTCCTGCACTCGGATTACTGCCAGCATGGATAAGGTTTTTGCAAAGGATGTGCTGGCCGCAGCCCATGACATCGGGATCAGTCATCTGACCTGCGAAATGGGCCGCGGTGTGATGCTGAGGCCAGGGGGTGGGTTCCGGAATCTTTTTTTTGGAAAAAATGCCCTTCTGGAAGATCCCATACAGATTTTTTCCTTTGTGGTGGCTTCCGGACAGGCAAGGGCGGTCATAGAGTTCTTTGCGGCCCGTCTGCGCATGGACATTCCGGGCAGGGGGACCCTCTATGCCGAGGATATCCGGATTCCCGCTTCCTTTCTCTCCCTGCCTCCCTTGCCGCTGTCCCTTCCGGAATCTGCCCCCCAGCTCATGGCTTCGGATCTGATGGCCATCCGCTGCATCACCCAGCAGGGGGAGGGGAACCGGGTGGCTGAAATCGGCCTGCGCACGGGAACGGGGGTGCCCGCCATCACCTTCGGTACAGGGACAGGATTGCGCAATCGGCTGGGGCTGTGGCGTGTTCTGATTCCTGCGGAAAAGGAAATTACCACTCTGGTGGTGGATGAAGCCCATGCAGAGACGGTTATGGACAGGATGATTCAGGCAGGGTCTCTGGATCAGCCGGGCAAGGGCTTCATCAGTCTTTCTCCCGTGTCCATGGGGATTCTCAATACCCGCTTTGCCGCAGGTCCTGCCAGTCAGGCGGCCAGCATCGAGCAGATTGTAGCCGCCCTGGATGAAATCCGGGGGAATACGGAGTGGCGCAGAAAATCCCTGAATCCATCGGCAAAACCTGCTTTGCGGAGATTTCTCACAGGTCTTGTGAATTTTTCCATGATCTGCAACGAGGGTTTAGGGGAGGCCTTTACCCGCAGGGCCATGGAAGCCGGTGCCGGGGGAGCCACCTTAAGTCTTTTAAAACACATAGATCTGGAAAAGTCCCAGTCTAAAGTCAGTCCGGCGAGGGAGATCAGTGTGATGACCATAGGCGAAAATCAGGTGGAGGAGGTGCTGGAGGCCCTCAGACAGGCGGGGCTTTTTATGGAAGAAGCCGCAGGCGAGGTGCAGATCAGTCTGGTTCCAAAGGCTTGTACCTTTCTGGGTGATGCCGGGCAGTAAAGGGAGCGGTTTTTGAAGAAAGAACTGTGTTTTTTCATGGCATCCGCTAGCCTGTTCTTATTCTTGGGGGTGGAGGCTGCATTCTGATAATTTGATTTTTGATAAAATTGCAGCAGACTATACGGAGTAGTGGGGCAATGATGATGAAACTTTATGCCTATGCCCGCCTTATTCTTTTTATGGCTGGGGTGCTTTTTGGTATCCAGATTCCAGGTTTTCTGGATGCCTACGGCAAAAGCCTGGAGTTTCGTCTTCAGGAATCCATGCGCAGTCTTGCACTTTTTCAAAAGGATGCGGACCGTTACTTTGAAGGGGATCTTGGTCGCCTCATTGACCATTACGATAAAACCGGAGATCCTGTTTTTCAGGATGGCGGCGGTAATATTGCCGCCATCAGTGCAAGGAAAAATCTTCTTGAAAAGGCCCTTATTGATTTCAGAAAAAGCCGGTTCAATGCCATTTGTCATGTGCTTCTCAGGCCGGTAAAGGACGTACGCGATAGTGTTTTTGAAACCTACACCCATGTTATCCGGTTAGATACGGATGCTGTGTTTGCGGGTCTTGCGGCAGGTCTTGTCACAGCCCTTTTTCTGGAGATGCTCTTGTCGGTTTTTCTTATTCTTTTCCGAAAGACCCTTAAAATATCAAAGAAAAAGGGGTGACTCCTTTTCTTCCGGACAGAACAGGGCTGGGAATCAATGGCTGAGTCAGAGTGCTGATCAGAATTTATTGTCTTATGCAGAAAAAAGCATAGCCATATTTTTATAAAAAGAGAGGTTTTAGGTGCTTCATATCTTTGTGGATGCTGACGCCTGCCCGGTAAAGGAAGAAATCTACCGGGTTGCCCGTCGCTACGATCTTCCGGTAACTCTGGTTGCCAATACTTCCATGCGGATTCCCCGTGAAAAGGGAATCACTCTTCAGGTGGTGGGGGGACGTTTTGATGAGGCGGACGACTGGATAGTTGAGAAAATACAAGACTTTGATATCCTCGTAACCGCCGACATACTCCTTGCCGCCCGTTGCATTGCAAAAAATGCCTCCGTCCTTGGTCCCGGTGGAAAAGCCTTTACGGAAAGCAATATCGGGGATGTGGTTGCCAGCCGCAACCTCCTTGCGGAGCTGCGGGGAGCCGGAGAAATCACCGGCGGGCCAAAGCCCATGGGACCAAAGGATCGATCCCGTTTTCTCCAGAAATTTGACGAGATGATTCAGGCGATCCGGCGTCAGCTCACCACAAAACGCCCCATCCTTTGACCCAGATCCAGAGAAAGGGTTTCGAGAATACTGACGGAGTTGCCCACGGCATTGCTGTTTTTCTGGAGGTGGGCTGCGGTATGGCCTACCTTTTCCACCTCTTCTGCCATTTTTTCCGTATTTTCAAGGGTGCGGCCAATGCTTTCCTTCACCCTGTCAACCCCCTGACCAATGCCTGCCATGGCTGTGCTGAGATCCACCGCCTGATGCTGGCGGCTTTGCATATCTGCCGCCATGGCTTGCATCATGGTTTCAAGTTCTTCCGCCACACCCACAATGCCACTGATTTCTTCACCGGCTTCCCCTGCTGTACTGAGGATTTCATTGAGCCTTCCCCGGATTTCTCCGGTGGCCTCGGAAGTTTTTCTGGAAAGTTCCTTGATCTCTGAAGCCACTACGGCAAAGCCCCTGCCTGCTGCTCCGGCCCTTGCGGATTCTATGGTGGCATTTAAAGCCAGCAGGTGGGTTTTATCCGCAATATCTGTTATCAGATCCACCACTCGATGAATACTGGCGGCTGCTCCTCCCAGTTTCTGCATACGCTGGCTGGCGGTTTCTGAACGGGAAAGGGTGATTTTTGTTGTGTTCAGTACCTTTTCGCTCTGAACAGCCACAAGGCCCACGGCTTCTTTCAGCTTGTCTGCAATTCCACGAACTTTATGGGTATCCGATTCCACGGAAAGCATGGCCTGCGTTACGGAGGCCATTTCTTCTTTCATATGGCCCATCTGTTTTGCAAGCCCGCAAGTGCCTTTTTCCACGGCCTGGGATGTTTCTGCAAGCTCCCGGCCCACATGGCTGAAGGCCACGGCTTCCCTTTGGATGCTCTGTGCAATGAACCCTATGGCTCCCACCTGTTTACGCAGCATCCCGAGAAAGGCATTGAAGGCCTTTGCCATCCGCCCCACTTCATCACGGGTCCAGACCTTTACGCTGGCCGTAAGATCGCCACCGCCTTCGGCAACTTCACGGAAACGGTATGCCGTTTCCCGGAGGGGTCCAAAAATGCGGGCTGTCATCCACCGGACAAAAATAAAAAGCGTTATACCCAGCACAAGACCTGTTCCGGCCATGGATTTTCCTGTCTGGAAAACGGCATTGCCATGTTCCATGCGCCGGGCATCCAGATGCCCTTTGATATCATCCATCCACAAATCAGCACAGACAATCCAGTCCCATTCAGGCACCAGCCGGTAGGCCAGCAGTTTTTCCGCAATATGGCCGTCCTTTTCAAAGGAAAAGGAGAGGAAGCCGGTTTCCGAGGTGGCTGCCGCTTCCAGAATTTCATCTACCATATAGCGGCCATGGCTGTCTTGAAAATGCCCCTTCTGTACCTTGCCCGTAAGCTCAGGAAGGCTGGCAGAAACATAGAGCATGCCCGCCGTATCCATCACCCAGAAACCATCCTGACCCTGTGCGCCAAAACGCATGGGCGAAAGGGCATTCACCGCATCCGTATAAAAACTGGCCGTGGATACAATGTGGGCAGCGGCAGCGGTCAGATCTTCTAGCTGTCGCTGCCTTTCATCCATGAGCTGAGACTCCATGGCATTGAGGGACATGGTTTCAAGGGAGTGAAGTCCCCGGAAAGTCAGTCCGGCAGCGATTGTGAGGCAAAGTACCAGCACGCTTCCCACAAGAAGCTGAATTTTTCCTGCTATCCGCATTTCTTCTCCTTAATAGTCATGAAGATATCTTAGAGCATCATAGGAAAGAGCTCTGCGGACACTTAGGCCATCAAGGAGCAGGAAGAATGAGAAATGTGTTAGAAGTTTGTGAAAAGATCCTGAAGGCTGCTCCCATGCGTGGGCAGGAGAGAATGCAGGAATGACCAGATTTTAATCAGACCCTTATACTCCCTGAACATGGTTTTTCTATCTTCATGCTGGCAGAATCGGGAAAATAATATTTTAGGAAAGGAGCATGAAGATGGCTTTATCCATGATTGTTCTCGATGCGTATCAGCTCTATGAAGATGAGCCTTATATGAATGAACGGCAGAAGGCGTGGTTTCGGGAACGCCTGATGGAACAGCGGGATTTGCTGGTGCAGGAGGCCCGCATACGGCTCAGGGAGATCCGTGAAGCGGATATGGTAAGGGTTTCCGATATGGTGGATCGCAGCATATGCGAAACATGGAGGGAGCAGGAACTTAGGGTGCAGGCCCGTTTCAGGGAAGTGCTGGACAGAAACACCGAAGCCCTTCGTCTTATTGAGGAAGGGGATTACGGATATTGCTGCCTGACGGGTGAACCCATAGGTATTCCCAGAATGCTGGCTCTTCCTGATGCCCTTTTCAGTGTGGAGGCTCAGGAGTTCAGGGAGTCAAATGCAGGGTATATGGCCCTGCTTTGCGGTTGATATTTAAGGGAAGCTGGATGGCGTAAGCCCCTGATTTCAGTAGCCTTGTTTTCCGTCAGCCCTTTTTCCATGAAAAAGGGCATTTTTGCTCACAAAAAACAAACAGAAACCATATTTTATCCTGACAATTCCTGCGTAAGGTGCCTTCCGATACTGGCGGAAAAAAACAGGCAAAAGCCTGTTCCTTTTCCTGATGAAAACCTTTACAGCGGAGTGTCCGGATGAAGTTCTGGGGAATAAAATCCTTTATGGTATGTCTGTTTGCGGCAGCAGGAATGATGGGTGTCTTTCTGCCTGCCACCGTTGTACATGCGGGTGAAATCACCGTGTATACCTCCTATGAGGAAGATGAGGCAGCAGCCTTTCTTGCCGCTGCCCGGCGGGATCTGCCGGATATCAAAGTGAATATGCTGCGTCTTTCCACAGGAGATCTCCATGCCCGCATGCTGGCGGAATCCGCCAATCCCCGCCACGATGTAATCTGGGGCTGGGCTGTAACCAACATGGTCGATCCCCGGATTCTTAACATGCTGGAATCCTACCAGCCGCAAGGCATTGAAAAGGTACCCGCACGGTTCAGGGATGCAAAGAACCGCTGGTTTGCCACCACAGGATACATGGCTGCTTTTTGCGTGAACAATGAAGTACTGAAACGCAGAAACCTGCCCATGCCCACCTCATGGGAAGATTTGCTGAAGCCCAAATTCAAGGGTGAAGTGGTCATGCCTAACCCTGCCAGCTCCGGTACCGGTTATCTTCAGATTGCCTCCATCCTGCAGATGAAGGGAGAGGAGAGAGGCTGGCGTTATCTGGAAGCTTTGGACAAAAATATTGCCCAGTATATCAAAAGCGGTTCCCGGCCCTGTAATGCGGCCAGTGCTGGTGAATTTGCCGTGGGTGCCTCCTTTGCCCTTCGGGCCATCAAAAACATTGATGAAGGATTTCCCATTACCATGGTCATTCCTTCAGAAGGTGCCGGCAATGAGCTGGAAGCCACAGGGCTCATGAAATCCTCCCGCAACAAGAAGGATGCAAAGCGTTTCATTGACTGGGCACTTTCTGCCAATGCGGTAAATGAATACTATAAGTGGAAAGAAATCGTTACCGTAAGTGGTGGCACCATGCCAAAGAACTTTGTGGCAGCCGGTCTTCCCGAAGATATAGGCTCTGTGATGGTGGACATGGATTTTGACTGGTCTGCGACAAACAGGGACCGGATTCTCAATACCTGGCAGCAGCGGCTGGAACGCTAGAAAAATCAGAGCTGTACGGGCTTTTTGCCTGTGCAGCTTTTTTGTTTTGCGATGGAAGGGATAAGCATGTCTTTGGAAATACGGAAAATAAGCAAGTTCTTCGGGGGGATGAAGGCGCTGGATGGCGTATCCTTAAGCGTTGAAACAGGAGAAATGATCTGTTTTCTTGGCCCTTCTGGCTGCGGCAAAACAACCCTGTTGAGAATAATAGCAGGCCTTGAATCTGCCGATGGGGGCAGCATATATCTGGATGGCAGGGATTTATCATCCCTTCCCGCAAGAAAACGAAATTTCGGTGTGGTATTTCAGTCCTATTCCCTTTTTCCCAATTTAAGTGTTGCCGCCAATGTGGCTTACGGGCTTGAGTGTCGCAGGTGGCCGGGGGCGAAAATCAGAACAAGGGTGGAGGAAATGCTTGCCCTTGTGCATCTTGGGGACCATGCCCGTAAACTTCCCCACCAGCTTTCGGGCGGGCAGCAGCAGCGGGTGGCTCTGGCAAGGGCGCTTGCGCCGGAACCTTCCCTTCTGCTTCTGGATGAACCCCTTTCCGCATTGGATGCACAGGTAAGGGAAGAGCTGCAGGAAGAAATACGGCGGGTGCAGCAGCATCTGAAAATCACCAGCATCATGGTAACCCATGATCAGGAGGAAGCCCTTTCCATGGCCGACAGGGTAATGGTGATGAAAGACGGCAGGGTGATGCAGACGGGAACTCCCATGGACATTTACAGAAAACCGGAAAACTCCTTTGTGGCGCAGTTTATCGGCAAAATGAATGTTCTTCCTGCCCAGAAGGAAATACCCGTTCAAAGCCATGTGGCTGCAGAGGGCAGCAGGCCAAGGGTCATTGGGATTCGTCCCGAAGATGTGCAGATTGCCTGTTGCAGCAGGGAAGAAGGCACTTTCAACGGTGTTGTGGATCAGGTGGTAAGGCTGGGTAACCTTACCCGCGTGAGCCTGCGGGTGGGAAATATTATGGGTGGGGAAAAAGATTTTACGATTGTATCGGAATTGCAGGGCATGGGGGATGGACTGGAAGTGGGTGCCAGCCTGCCGCTCTGCGTTCAGCCGGAAAATGTGAGGGTACTGGAATGGCATTGATTCGACAGGAAGAAGAACCTTCCCCAAGACTGTTTCCCCGCAGGATGTTGACGATGATTACCCCTGCTGTTTTTGTACAGAAAATGAAACAGATGGATGGAGAAGCTCTGCTCAAGGGACTGATGCCTCTGCTGGTGGCGCTGCCCCTTGTTCTTTTTGTACTTTACCCCATGGTGCATATCCTTGGCCGCAGTTTTCAGACTCCCGAGGGCACGGGTTTTGGCAACTATATTTCCGTTATGGGAACATCACGTTTTTTGGGTCTTGTGTACAACAGTTTTGCCGTTACCCTGATGACAACGGGAATTACCCTCATTCTGGCCTATATCTATGCCTATGCCATACAGAGAACCCGTATTCCCTTTAAAAATTTTTTCCGACTTCTTGCCCTGATTCCGGTGTTTGCTCCCTCTCTGGTTCAGGCCCAGGGGCTGGTTCTTCTGCTGGGCCGCAATGGCCTGATCAACCGCACCTTTGGCACGGATTTTTCCATTTACGGATACTGGGGAATTGTCATTGCCAGTGTTCTCTATGTGTTTCCCTATGCCTTTCTCATTTTTTCCGCCTCCCTTGCCATGGCGGATAACCGCCTTTACGAATCCTCCCGCATTCTGGGGGCAGGCAGTGTCAGAACCTTTCTGAAAGTAACCCTGCCTTCCACCCGCTTTGCCGTCATGGCATCGGGATTTGTGGTGTTCACTCTGGTAATGACGGATTTCGGCAATCCCATGGTTATTGGCGGAGATTACAGTGTACTGGCAACGGAAGTATATAATCAGGTGATAGGACAGGCAAACTTTGAGCTGGGCGCGGTCATCGGCATGATTCTGTTGCTGCCCGTGGCACTGGCTGTTGGACTGGAAAAGTGGCTGACACGAGGTGGAAATATGGAGATCTCCGACCGTGCCCAGCCTTTAGAGATTCAGCCCCATCTCCCAAGGGATCTTGCCTTTGGCAGCTTTGTTCTTCCCATGGCATCTGTCATTCTCGCAGTGGTGGGAGTGGTGATTTTTGCAAGCTTTACCCATCTGTGGCCCTATCGCATGGAGTTTTCCCTGCGTCACTACAATTTTGATGTGCAAAATGGCATTGCTCCCCTGTGGAACAGTATTTATATCGGGCTGATGGCTGCAGGTATCGGTGTGATTGTTGCGGGTCTGGGTGCATGGGTTACGGAACGCTGCCGCACATTCATGGACGGACCTTTGTATTTTCTCTGCATTGCACCCGCAGCCATTCCCGGCATGGTGCTGGGCCTTGGCTATGTGCTGGCCTTTAACCATCCTTCCAGTCCCGTTTCCATGCTCTATGGTTCTCTTCTGCTTTTAGCCATTTGTAATGTTTATCATTACCATGCCCAGGGTTTTCTCATCGCTTCCACCAGCATGAAACAGATAGCAGGAACCTATGATGAGGCTTCCGCCGCTCTGGGCGGGTCTTTCATAAGGACCCTGCGCAGAATCACCCTGCCCCTGATGTGGCCCACCCTTGTGGGGGTGGCGGTGTTTTTCTTCATGCGAAGCATGGTGACCCTCAGTGCGGTGATTTTTCTCATAACGCCTTCCACGCAGGTGGCGGCCGTTTCTGTTTTGATGCTGGAAGATCGGGGTGCTGTGAATCAGGCGGCCGCATTTTCCGTATGCATCATGGCCGTAGTGGTGGGTGTGCTGCTGGTGGCAAGGCTTCTGCTAAATGCCTTCGGGTACAGGCATATTTCTTTGATCCGTTAAGTTTCCGGGCATAAAATAAAGACAGAGCCGTGAAAACCATCCAGCATTGAAGATAAAATATTTATTTAATTAAATACGATGGACTCGCAAAAAAACAAAATTCCATAACCTTTTAAATTTGTTGTCTTGATGTGGTTTTGCTATTGATTCAAGGAGCCGTTTTTGTTACATATATCCTGTGATATTAATCTATTATAAGGATTTTGCATGATCTACGTCAAAGACCACAAACAGTACGACATGTTCAGYCCGTTTGAGCATCTTGGTCCAAAGAGGCTGGCTCTTCTGGAGTCATCATGGGCGCATCTGTTTCGTGAAGAAATCCTCCACAGACTTCCGGTCAAGAAACTGTTTCATCTCTTTGACGACGGBAAGGGTCGGCCTACCAARGAACTCCATGCCATGCTCGGACTTGTTTTGTTACAGCAGATGGAGGATCTGACTGATGATCAGGCGATTCGGCAATATGCCCTTAATATCGAGTGGCACTATGCACTGAACATTACAGACCCTTCCGACTCCAGCTGCTATGTGGCTCACCGAACCCTTTGGGGCCTGAGGGATAAAATCGGGCAGCTTGGGCTTGAACAGGCACTTTTTGAAAATATCTCAGAGACACTGCAAAAWTTGTTCAGTCTGGATACATCAAAACAGCGCCTGGATTCGGTGCATATCTTTTCCAACATGGCCCACCTGGGACGGATCCGTTTATTTGTCAGAACTCACCGGAAGTTTCTCATCAATCTCAAACGACACCATCCTGATCTTTACCATTCCCTTGATGAGCTTGCCACCTGCTATGAAGCAAAAAATGATGGTCTGTTTGCTGTCAAGCCCAGCGATGCATCCCGCACCCTTGAGCAACTTGGCAACGACTGCTTTCTTCTGGTGGAACGGTTCAAAGATCATGAAGCCGTTGCTTCCATGGCCTCTTATAAGCTTTTGGTGCGGATGTTCAGCGAGCAATGTGTAGTCGAAAAGAATGATGACACCACGAAGGTGGTTATCAAACCCAGTAAAGAGGTATCGTCCCAGTCACTGCAAAACCCATCCGATCCGGATGCCACCTACTGCGGTCATAAKGGTAAAGGGTTCCAGGTACAGGTCATGGARACCYACTCACCGRACAAAAGTCAGCCAGATCTGATTACCCACGTCAAAGTTGAAGCCGCCCATGAAAATGATGCCAATGCCCTGCTGCCAGCMATCGAGGATGTGGCGGAACGGAACTTGATYCCGACAGAGCTTTTGGCCGATTCTCTCTATGGCAGTGATGAAAACCTGGCAAAGGCTAAAGAGCTTGGAGTCGAAATTGTCTCCCCGGCTATGGGCAAAACTCCGGCGGGTTTCAGTTTGACCGAATTCTCGTTTTCGGATGCAGACGAGATGATTGCCTRCCCTGAAGGCCAGAAGCCTAAAAAGATCAAGAACGGTAAGAATGATGGCAAGATTGTTCACTTCGATAAGGTYACCTGTGAAGGTTGCCCGAGGCAATCCGACTGTCCTGTAAAAATTTTAAAGAACAGTGCAACYATTAAGTATRACGACAAAGTTTTACGTCTGGCCAGACGAAGAGTGGTGGAAAAAACGGAGGGTTTTCGAGATGTCTACCGATTYCGTTCCGGCGTCGAGGCAACCATGTCCGACCTTGACCGCATGACTGGAATAAAACATCTGCGGATCAGGGGAATGACAAGGGTCAGGGTTGCAGCGGTACTCAAAGTGACAGGATTAAACATCCTGAGGGCAACTGCGTTCAGAAATCGCCTCAAAAGGGTAAAAAGGCGAGGTGAGGGGGCAAACACCCTTAAATTTGCCCTTCATAAGATTGTCAAAGAGCGCATTTTGCATCTACCAGACTCGATTCATCAATTTGTAAGGATATTTTTGTCCCGGAACAATCTTTTCAACTTTTCCTCACAAAATATGGCTTGAGACTTTTTGCGAGTGCATCATAATATATTTGCTATGAATTTGATTGTAAATATATTGTTATAGGATGACTGTAATACAGTTCGTTGTCTGCCCTCTGTCGTTATTTTGTGGTCCTTGCAGAGTGACGGGCAATCAGAATGAACCGGGAGAAGGTCAGGAAAAAATCATTAAAGAGAAAAAGAGTTTCCAAGAACCGTGGCTGTATCCGGGGGCGGGGGCGCAAGGGTGGGGGCCAGAAGCTGCCATGCAGAAAAACTATTTTAAAAATTTAATGGATCGGGATTCCCCTGGACTCAGTAATCAGTATTTTTAAATATTTTTTTCAGAATGTCTGTCGGTTGGAATCAGAATTTTTTAATTGTTATTTCAGGATACCTGCTGGCTGGGCTGCTCTGGACCCTTCTTTTTCTCTTTAATGTTATGGTTTCTAAAGCCCAAAATGGACCCCTAAACTTGAAATCTCTTTCAAACTTCAGCCCTAGCCTTGCCGCACCTATGTGAATGGAAAACAGATTCATAGGCCCACCCTTCTTCAGGATGGTGATGAGATTCTGCTAGGCCTTTACGCCTTTGTACTGGAAGGGGCTGCTGCTGGTAAAAGCGTTTTGATAAAACGACAGACCCTGGATGGCTTTACCCTGGAAGCCAGAGATATCAGCAGAACCACAATCCATGGATTTTGTATTCTGGATGATATCAGTATTGGAGTAAGTAACAAGCACTTATTATTTCAGACTTTTTCCCATTCAAAGCAGGTAATGTTTCTGGTCTCACTGTCAAACTCAACACCGATAAGATAAATATCCTTAAAATCTGAAATAAATTTTTCATAATATTTTTTATCTTTTATCTGACCAAGTGCTGATTTGTTATTTTGTGAAAGCCTTTTTACCTTGAACTCAAAAACATATACCCTGTCTTCAAACTTAACGCTCATATCAAGTCTGCCCTGATTGGTTGTATCTTCAGCTCTTACATCAAGGCCTATGGAAGCAAAATAGCAGTAAAAAATTGACGCATAATAGCCCTCATATCCTGAAAGCTCATTTTTTCTGTACCAGTCATGGGGGATTGATGCAAAAAATGTGTAAAATAGATCTTTTAATTCATCTATTTTGTTTGCTTCAATGAGTCTGTAAAGCTTCATTCCCGAATCTATCTGGATTTTAGGACTGCTTATAAAGTATCCAAGTATAAATTCTGTCAAACTCATTTTTACTTCATGGTTTGGAAATGAAAGCTCATACATTTTTCTTGAACCAAGATTATAAGAATCCTTTATTGTCAGGTATCCTGTCTGAAATAAAATTGTTTCAAGCTCAATAAAGTCTATGTCAAAACTTCCAAGAAGTGCTTCTGTTGCATATAGTTTTTCAAGGTTGGGTATAAGGTATTTTTTTTCTTTTAAAATATCTATTAAAAAGGTTGGGGTTGCTGTTTCAAACCAGAAGTTATTAAATTCTTTTGTATCCAGAAACAAAAGTATATCAAATGGATTGTACACAGAAATTCCAGAAAAATTGTAACCATTGTACCATTTTTTTATGCGTTCTCTGCTTAAGCCTTCAAGCCGTTCTTTAAATACTGTTTCAAGCTCGTTTTCCGTATATCCGCATATATCTGAATACCTTTTATCAAGGGTGATATCCTGCAGATTATTAAGTCCTGAAAAAAGACTGACCTTTGAAAATTTGCTTACACCTGTTAAAAAAGCAAATTGTACATAGGCATCGCTGTCTTTTATTACGGAATAGATATTTTTCAGGCCTTCCCTTACCTCAAGGGCTTTGTCTTTGTTTGTAATATTATCTAAAATCGGCTTATCGTATTCATCTACTATGATTACGACTCTTTTGTTGAATTTTTCATTAAGCAGCTCAATTAACCGACTGAATTTTTCCCTTACAGAATTGCAGTCAATTTTAATAGAATATTCCCGCATTGATTTTTCAAGCAAAAAATCAATTTTCCGGTCAAGATCTTCACGCTCCTTAATTACTCCCCCACCGAAACTTAAGAAAATCACAGGATATTTTTGTGACCAGTCCCAGTTGTTTTCAAGATAAAGACCCTTAAAAAGATCTTTGTTGCCCCGGAAGGCTTCCCTTAAAGTGTCTGCAAAAAGACTTTTTCCAAATCTTCTCGGCCTTGAAAGAAAATAATATTTTCCATTGTCTGTAAGTTGCCTGATGTGTTTTGTTTTATCTGCATAGCAATAATTGTTTTCTGCAAATTCTTTTAAATTGGATATGCCTATGGGTAGTTTTTTCATTGTTTCACCATCGTTTTTTAGTCGTCATAAACCTTTAGTAAACAATTTTATTTTAATAAATCCTCAAGGAAATCATTCTTGCACAGTGGGGCATAAAAAAAAAGTTACCATTGATGCACTCGCAAAAAGTCTCAAGCCATATTTTGTGAGGAAAAGTTGAAAAGATTGTTCCGGGACAAAAATATCCTTACAAATTGATGAATCGAGTCTGGTAGATGCAAAATGCGCTCTTTGACAATCTTATGAAGGGCAAATTTAAGGGTGTTTGCCCCCTCACCTCGCCTTTTTACCCTTTTGAGGCGATTTCTGAACGCAGTTGCCCTCAGGATGTTTAATCCTGTCACTTTGAGTACCGCTGCAACCCTGACCCTTGTCATTCCCCTGATCCGCAGATGTTTTATTCCAGTCATGCGGTCAAGGTCGGACATGGTTGCCTCGACGCCGGAACGRAATCGGTAGACATCTCGAAAACCCTCCGTTTTTTCCACCACTCTTCGTCTGGCCAGACGTAAAACTTTGTCGTCATACTTAATGGTTGCACTGTTCTTTAAAATTTTTACAGGACAGTCGGATTGCCTCGGGCAACCTTCACAGGTGACCTTATCGAAGTGAACAATCTTGCCATCATTCTTACCGTTCTTGATCTTTTTAGGCTTCTGGCCTTCAGGGYAGGCAATCATCTCGTCTGCATCCGAAAACGAGAATTCGGTCAAACTGAAACCCGCCGGAGTTTTGCCCATAGCCGGGGAGACAATTTCGACTCCAAGCTCTTTAGCCTTTGCCAGGTTTTCATCACTGCCATAGAGAGAATCGGCCAAAAGCTCTGTCGGRATCAAGTTCCGTTCCGCCACATCCTCGATGGCTGGCAGCAGGGCATTGGCATCATTTTCATGGGCGGCTTCAACTTTGACGTGGGTAATCAGATCTGGCTGACTTTTGTYCGGTGAGTAGGTCTCCATGACCTGTACCTGGAACCCTTTACCCTTATGACCGCAGTAGGTGGCATCCGGATCGGATGGGTTTTGCAGTGACTGGGACGATACCTCTTTAC